>CAYFJI010000011.1:0-30190 GCA_964343365.1 uncultured Acidiferrobacteraceae bacterium | reverse complement strand
ATTAATACTAAGAAAATTTTTCGAACGGGCGAAGTAGAAACCAATAACTAACGTTTTTTAAAACAAACTAGAATTCTGTACTTTAACATGTACTCTTGAATCGGTGGAGCAAATAGACAAATGACTGGCGATAGAAAGAAAATATTGATTACCAGCGCCTTGCCTTATGCCAACGGCCCAATTCACATAGGCCATTTGGTGGAATACATTCAAACAGACATATGGTCAAGATTCCTTAGGTGTGAAGGCCATAATGTCTGTTACGTGTGCGCGGATGATGCCCATGGTACGCCCATCATGCTCCAAGCTCGAAAATTAGGAGTAAGTCCTGAAAAGCTCATCCAAGAAACAAAAAATCAACATGAAGAAGATTTCAAAGATTTCCATATACGTTTCGACAATTACTACACTACTCATTCCCCAGAAAACCAATTCTTCTCCGAACACATCTACAATTCCCTATCAGAAAAAGGGCACATAGCTAAGCGAAAAATCCAACAACTTTACGATACAAAAGAGGCTATCTTTCTTCCAGACCGCTTTGTCAAAGGAACATGTCCAGCCTGTAAAGCCGAAAATCAATATGGAGATAATTGTGAATCTTGCGGTTCAACTTATTCCGCAAACGATTTACTGGATGCCATTTCTGTTCTTTCTGGTAAAAAGCCCGTCCTAAGAGACTCTGAACATTTCTTTGTAAAATTAGCAGATTTTGAATTGATGCTGAAAAAGTGGACCCATACATCTGGACGGCTTCAAAAAGAAGTAAAAAATAAGCTTAACGAATGGTTTGATGCTGGCCTCAGGGACTGGGATATATCTCGGGATGCCCCCTATTTTGGCTTTCAAATTCCTAATGAGCCAAAAAAATACTTTTATGTCTGGCTAGATGCTCCAATTGGATACATGGCCAGCTTTAAAAATTTATGCGATAAGACTGATTTAATTTTTGACGACTATTGGGGTGAGAAGTCAGACGCTGAACTCTACCACTTCGTAGGTAAGGATATTTTTTATTTCCACACTTTGTTTTGGCCTGCGATGTTAGACAGCGCTGGCTTTAGGAAGCCCACATCTGTATTTGTGCATGGCTTTCTTACCGTTGACGGTCAGAAGATGTCCAAATCTAGGGGAACATACATCTCCGCACGTACTTATCTGGAACACCTTGATCCAGATTATTTGCGCTACTATTTTGCATCAAAGCTAAATAGCCAGATCGAAGATCTCGATCTAAATCTTACGGACTTTATGCAAAAAATTAATTCAGACTTGATAGGAAAAGTTGTGAATATTGCAAGTCGTTGTGCAGGCTTTATCACTAAAAATTTTGATTCCTTGCTTGCGTCCGAGATCAATTCCGGCGATCTTTATGATGAATTTTTAAAAGGAAGAGAAAAGATAAGAATTGCATATGAAAATAGAGAGTTTAGCCACGCGATGCGTGAAATAATGGCGTATGCTGATCAAGCAAACCAATATTTGAATGACAAAAAACCATGGGTTCTTGCAAAACAAGGTGGCAAGGAAACGGAACTCCACGAGATCTGTACTATGGGACTTAATTTATACCGATTTCTTATAACCTGGTTGGGTCCCGTTGTACCCGACTTATGTAAACGATCAGAAATTTTTCTAAACACAACTGTTACTGCACCTAAAGATTGGATTAAACTAGACTTACCTTTACTTGATCATAAGATCAACAAATTTACTACTTTACTAAATCGTATTGAGCAAAAGCATATCGAGAATATGATTAATACCTCAAAAAATGGAGCAGTGGAAAATAGTACCACAAAGGCGAAGTTGAGAAATGTAGCTGAACAGATCACAATAGATGAATTTTCTAAAATTGATCTCCGAATCGGTTTAGTCTTAAGTGCAAACGCTGTTGATGGATCAGAAAAACTGCTGAAACTTGAACTAGACATTGGCAATGAAAAAAGAACAATCTTTGCGGGCATTAAATCTTCATATAAGCCTGAAGACCTAATTGGTCGGCAAGTAGTTGTGGTAGCTAATCTTGCACCTAGAAAAATGAGGTTTGGCACCTCTGAAGGCATGGTTCTTGCCGCCTCTAATAATAACGATGGCGATAACGTCTTCGTCATCGAGACTAGCGTTAATGCGAAACCCGGAATGCGTGTTCGCTAAATTGAATTTAATCCGTGAATTTACAATTTGAGGAACTAAAAAGTTTATTTGATATTCCAGAGGATGTAACATATCTAAACTGCTCTTATATGTCACCGATGCTAAAAGATGCATCGGAAGCTGGTATAAAAGGCCTAAAATTAAAGACTCGCCCCTGGTCAATACAGTCACAGGATTTCTTTTCGGTAACAGAAGATGTTCGTGGTCTAGCGGCAAACATAGTCAATTGTGAACCTGATGACATTGCATTAATTCCATCCGCGAGCTACGGTCTCGCTACTGCGGCAAGCAATCTCTCCATCACAGACACAGAACAAATACTCGTGCTGGAAGACGAATTTCCTTCCAATTTTTATATATGGCAAGAACTATCTAAAGCTACGGGAGCTTCCTTAATGACTGTACCTCGACCAACAAATAGCAGCTGGACGGAAGCTATTATGTGTATGATAAATGAAAATACAAAGATAGCTGCTATCCCACATTGTCATTGGACAGATGGCTCTTTAATTGATCTGGAATTGATTAGCAGATTTCTCCGAAAACATGATGCAGCCCTAGTCGTAGATGCTACTCAAAGTCTTGGCGCAATGCCCTTCAACGTATCACGCGTTCAACCCGATTTTTTGATCTCAGCATGTTATAAATGGCTTCTAGGGCCTTATTCAACAGGTCTCCTCTATGTGGCACCAAAATATCAACAAGGAACTCCAATTGAGTTCAACTGGATAAATCGAAAAAATGCGCATGATTTTAGGCATTTAACTTCTTATCAAAATAATTATGCTGAGGGCGCTAGACGTTACGATGTTGGTGAAAGAGCGAATTTTGCCCTCCTGCCGGCTCTTATGGTCGGACTTCAATCAATAATTGAATGGGGCATTGAATCGATTTATGAAACAATTTCACAGTTAACAAACATCGCCGTGCAGCAAGCAGAAATGCAAGGCTTAACAGTTACGAACAAAGACGCTCGATCCGGCCATTTTTGTAGTATTCAATTACCATCTAAAACGCCTGAAAATTTAGCGAGACAATTAAGTGAAAAAAATATATTCATTAGTATTCGAGGTAACTCGCTTAGAATTACCCCTCACGTTTATAACTCAGAACAAGATCTAGAAATTCTATTTAAAGCACTGGAACGCATTAAATAAATACTTGATTCTAGGCTTTAGTTAATGAAACATATTAGAAAAATAGATCAGGCATTAGTTGTAGAAGTTGATTCACTGCTCCCACAAACACAGTGCACAAAATGCGGCTTTCACTCTTGCATGGCTTATGCCCAAGAGATTGTTGAATCTAATACTCCAATAAATCGGTGCCCCCCTGGTGGCAAATCAACCATTCATAACTTAGCAACACTGTTAAACCGCGTAAGTGCTCCTTTAGACCCTAATTTTGGATCAGAAACCGTATCGAAATATGCTTTCATTGATGAAGCGGCCTGTATAGGCTGCGCACTATGCGTTAAAGCCTGTCCAGTTGATGCCATCATAGGTGCACCAAAACTTATGCATACTGTTCTTGCTAGTGAATGTACGGGCTGCGAATTATGCATTGACCCTTGCCCTGTGGACTGTATCGAATTAATTGCTAAAAATGATTCCGATGGATTAAACAAAAATATACGTACAAATAGAGCAAACAATGCTCGAAAAAGATTTAATAGAAAAATCAAAAGAAATAAACAAAAGCGGGACGAGTCAATAAAGTCTAATCGTATGGAAATGAGGAAAGATATACTCGAAAGTGTCAAGCGAATAAAGTCAATAAGAGCGAAAAAGAAAATATACCGTTCTTGATCACAAATGAAGATGACTCAATATCAAGTTAAACGGATATATGAGATTTTGAGTAACTCTATCTCGAATCCAACAACAGAATTAAAATACTCCAATTCATTTGAACTGCTTATAGCAGTCATTTTGTCAGCACAGTCTACTGATATTGCCGTAAATAAGGTGACTAAAAGTCTTTTTTCTGCTGCTAAAACTCCAGGTGAGATGCATAAGTTGGGTTTGCAAAAACTAAAAACGTTAATTAAAACAATCGGACTTTACAATACTAAAGCTAAAAATATACTACATACCTGTCACATCTTAGAACAACAATATGCTAACTGTGTTCCAAAAGATCGGGATGCATTAGAAGCGCTTCCTGGGGTTGGCCGAAAAACTGCCAATGTAGTCTTAAACACAGCTTTTGGCGAGCTAACAATCGGTGTAGATACTCATATTTTCCGGGTTTCAAATCGAACAGGTTTAGCAAACGGCAAAAATGTATACGAGGTCGAAAAGACGCTTTTAAAAGTTACTCCACGTAAGTATATTAAAGACGCCCATCATCTGTTACTTTTACATGGGCGCTATGTTTGTACTGCCAAAAAACCACATTGCACTGATTGCAAAATCAATCGTTACTGTGATTACTATAAAAATTTTAACGCCGAACACAAAATGAATAAATTCTAAATTGTTCGCTGTCGACTCACTTCGAAAAGAGCAACTCCGCTGGCGACTCCAGCATTAAGACTTTTGAATAACCCGGAAGTTGGTATAGAAACTACTTGATCACATTTTTTTCGAGTTAGTTTTCTTAGTCCCTTTTCTTCGGATCCAATCGCTATAGCTATTGGAGATGTCAGATTAGTATTATACAGACTAGAGGGAGAATTCTCATCTAACCCAATCAACCAAATACCTTCCTGTTTAATGGCGTCTAACATAGGAGCCCAATTACTCTCTTCAAAAATCGGTGTAATCATAGCGCCACCCGCAGACACTCGTATAGCAGTTGAATTCAAGCCGCATCCCTTGCTCTTTGGGATTACAACACAATCTACTCCCACTGCTGCCGCGGTCCTTAAACAACTACCCATATTCGCTGGATCGTTTAAATTGTCTAAAATTAATATAAAAGGAAGTCGCTTTGTTTTAATAAACGAAACAACTCCTTTGCGCACAATTGCTCCTGATCCCTTCCCAATAATTCCCTGATGTCTGACTCCATCAACTCTGGAATCAAGATCATTTTTATTAGTGACTGTAATGGTTACCTTGTGTTTATTAGCCAATTTTATTAGCGTTGCTACCCGCTCATCTTGTCGATTTCTTGAAACAAATATCTCAGAAACTCGATTATCTGTTAAAGCCTTTTCTAACCCGTGGAATCCACAGATATAATATTCATCTTTTGTCATAACATTTAAAAAAATATTTTGTTAAATCGTCCCAAAGAATTAGCTTTTATATCGCTTAATACTGGATTTTATATTGTCTCTGATTATTCTACTATCACTGGATGATTAAGACATTGAATCGCACAAATGGAGTATGTTTTGCTTCACATCGCCCCAGAATCTTTTTCTGATACTGTATTGACATGCATGTTACTCAACCGTTATGTTTCGGTTATGTTCATTGAGTCTATCCAACTCATAGATTCTTGGAATTTAGATATCCTAAGCCCAGGTGGCGGAACTGGTAGACGCGCTAGCTTCAGGTGCTAGTGGGGGTAACCCCGTGAAGGTTCGAGTCCTTTTCTGGGCACCACTGAGTTGGATAGTTTGAAAAAAGCCTTTATTTAGAAAGAATGTTGGCGTGATATGAGACATGATCGCCAATAAAAGACGAAATAAAATAATAACTATGGTCATAGCCTGCTTGAAAACGAAGGTCTAGAACTATGTCTGATTTAAGAAAAGCAGAGCTCAAAGCCTCAGGCATTAGTTGTGTCTTTAAAAAGGGGTCAGCATCACCCTGATCAATTAAAATAGATCCATCAAAGCTAGAGTTCTGAGCTAAGTGACAAGCGTCCCAGTGCGCCCAATTACTTCGCTCTACTCCTAGATAACCACTAAATGCTTTTTTTCCCCATGGACTCTTTGAAGGATTACCAATTGGTGAAAATGCAGAGCAGGAACGAAAAATATCGGGCCGCTTTAAAGCGCAGAGTAGAGCGCCATGTCCACCCATAGAATGACCTGTAACTCCTAACCGCGAAGAGTCTCCACCCAATTCATCTATTACGATTTCAGGAAGTTCCATCGTAATATAATCAAACATTAAATAATGATTAGACCAGGGTTGTTGGGTTGAATTAATATAAAATCCTGCCCCTGATCCAAAATCGTAGTCATCATCTTCACCAGCTAGCCCTAACCCACGCGGTGAGGTATCAGGCATCACAAAAAGAAAGCCGTGATCCGCGGCAAACTTCTGAGCCCCAGCTTTCTCGGCTACATTGGCCCATGTGCAGGTTAAACCTGACAGATAAAATAGAACCGGCTTGCTACCTGACTTGTTAGGTTCAGGATCATAGATAGCAAACTCCATGTCACAACTAGTACTAATACTGGGGTGACGAAATACTCTTTGTATACCTCCAAAACATTTTATCTCTTTTATGCACTCCATTTGGAATTATTCCTTCTAATTAGAATGTCACAACGCTACGAATAGACTTACCTTGATGCATCAGATCGAAAGCGCTATTAATTTCCTCAAGGGGCATGGTATGAGTAATTAACTCATCAATTTGGATTTTACCTTCCATGTACCAATCAACAATTTTTGGAACCTCGGTGCGACCCTTGGCTCCACCAAAAGCAGTGCCTCGCCAGTTACGCCCAGTCACTAATTGAAAGGGTCGGGTGGAAATTTCAGCTCCAGAAGGAGCTACACCAATAATTATGCTGGTACCCCAGCCTTTATGACAGCATTCTAAGGCTTGACGCATCACATCAACGTTACCGATACACTCAAAAGTATAATCAGCACCACCATCTGTCAGGTTAACCAGATACGGTACAAGATCACTCTCTACTTCCGAAGGATTCACAAAATGAGTCATACCAAATTTTTTTCCTAACCCTTCTCTATCGGGATTAAGATCTACACCAATAATTTTATCGGCTCCTACGAGTCGTGCGCCTTGAATTACATTAAGGCCTATACCACCCAATCCAAAAACAACGACATTTGCCCCTGGCTCAACTTTTGCAGTATTAATGACGGCGCCTATTCCGGTGGTAACACCGCAGCCGATATAACAAACCTTATCAAAGGGTGCATCTTTACGAATTTTTGCCAAAGCAATTTCAGGGACAACCGTGTAGTTAGAAAATGTCGATGTTCCCATGTAATGAAACAATTGATCACCACCTAAAGAGAAACGACTGCTTTCATCGGGCATTAAACCACGGCCCTGTGTTTCACGAATAGCTTGACAAAGGTTAGTTTTTCCTGAAGTACAATAATCACAGGTACGACATTCTGGGGTATAAAGGGGAATTACATGATCACCAGGAATTAAAGAAGTAACACCCTCTCCAACCTCAACTACAATTCCGGCACCTTCATGGCCAAGTATCGCGGGAAATAATCCCTCGGGATCATCACCTGATAAAGTAAAAGCATCAGTGTGGCAGACGCCGGTGGCCTTTATTTCAACCAAAACTTCGCCCTTGGAAGGGCTATCTACTTGTACAGTTTCGATGGTTAGAGGTTTACTAGCTCCGCTAGCTACTGCAGCGCGACTTTCGATCATAATTCCTCCTCTTTAAATTCTCAATAATTTCACATTAAAGTAATGATAGCGACAAAGTATAGGTTATACAGCACGATCCATGCTGTTATTTGGCACTATGAGCTTTAATAACCTCTAAAAATTCATCGATTAAGCTGTCAGGTGCCCCAACGATATGTTCTTGTCCAGGGAAACGACCTTGCTGCACATCATCGATAAATTCTCTAAAACCGTTGATCCTCTCTTGTTGCATTCTTTGCTTCATTTTGTAGAGCGCCCGATATTGCTTGGAATGTCTCGGATACGGTGGTGGATTATTTCCGAGCACATCATCAGCAAACAGAAACTGTATATCCCCTCCACTTCCTGCTCCGATAGACGAGGTCAGTAACGTTGTTCTTTGGCTAATTTCTCTTAGCAAATCTTCGGGTATTACTTCTACTTCCACTGCATAAGCGCCACAGCATTCAAGGGTCTTAATCTCTTGATAGATCCACAATGCCTCTTCCAAAGTCTTACCTACTGCACTCAAACCACCGGTCCACGTGCTTTTCCTCGGTACCAAGCCAGCATGCCCCTGAACTGGAACGCCGGCTTCCGTCGCTGCTTCAATAAACGACGGACTCCACTGACACATGATAGAATCAGCGCCAATTTCCATTGCCTCATAAGAAAGCCTCACAGCTTCCACTTTGCTCGCCGCAGCTAACAATGGCACAGAAAAAGACATAAACGTGTTCGGAGCGGCGGCTCTAATCTCAGCTGCAATAGCAGGCTCTTTCGGATCGAAACGAACCTTCATTGTATCAATTCCCGCTTCCTCAGCTGCCGCGGCCTCTTCCGGTGTCAGCGGTAAGGTTTCAACCAATGTATGTTGACCCTTCTGTGCGCGCAAACTTTTTATAGTATGGTTACGTGTTCCATACTTTCCTCCCAATGTCATTATTCTCTTCAATCCTTGCTCTTTAACATCTCTTGGCGGGATGCTTCCGTCTCCTGCTACATGGCTTGCCATAACCTTATTCCTTCTCTTTTAAGCAATTAAACAGCGAAAGGTATATCATATTCCGATTTTCAACCGTAGACTAGAAAAGTTTCCAGAACATGTAAAAATCCCAATATCTAAGCCTACTGGATTTCACTAAATACAATATAACCGCTACACCCATGCCTATCTTTTGTTTATTCAACTAACATCTATTTTCTAAAGGAGACCTTATATAATGATTCGATTGACAGTTTTATACAATTTAAAACCGGAAGTTAATGAGCAAACTTTTCTCGATTGGCGTTTGACAGAGCATCAAGAATCGAACAGCTCTATGGAAGGTGTTAGTCATACTGACTTTACCCTTAACGATGAAGCTTGGCCCCAAAATGATTCTCCTCGTTATAGATTTATGACAACGGCAGTTTGGCCTGACATTGAAACATTTAATAAAGTTTTTTACGAGCCTAACTTTCAGGCAACACTAAAAAAAGGGGTGGAGGAAAAACTAGCTGATTATACATTTTTGATTGGCGAAATTCTTTCGGAATCAAAAATTGATTAGCTTAAAAAAGAAAGATATTTTTCTTAGCTGCTAAATACCTTATTGCAAGGGATTACGGAGGACAATGGTGTCCTTTCGATCTGGACCCGTCGAGATAATTTCAATTGGTACACCTACCAATTCGGAAATTCGGGCTAGATAAGTTCGCGCTTCTTTTGATAGATCATCCCAGCTTTTGGCCTCCGACACGGGTTGTTCCCAACCTTGCAATGTTTCATATACCGGTATACAGGAATCAATTTCTTTTTGAGTTGTGGGCATACTCTCAACTCGTTTACCGTTTAATTCATAGGCGATACATATATTAATTTGAGACAAGGAATCTAGAACATCTAGCTTAGTTATACATAGTGATGTCACACCATTAAGAGAGCAGGCGTATCTTGCGCTTACTGCATCGAACCATCCCACTCTTCTAGCTCTTCCCGTAGTAGAGCCAAATTCGTTACCCACTTTTGCAATTAGTATGCCAGTCTCATCTTCTAGCTCAGTCGGAAAAGGTCCGCTGCCAACGCGAGTTACATATGCTTTTGCTATACCTAGTATGTGATCCAAATACCTCGGGCCAATTCCACTGCCAATTGATGCTGCCCCAGCAACGGTATTAGACGACGTCACAAAAGGATATGTCCCATGATCAATGTCCAACATCACACCCTGCGCGCCTTCGAAAATGATAGAACCATCGCTAATTATCGATTGCAATGTGGTCGAAACATCAGAAACTAGATGACTGATTTGTTCTCCAAGTGAAATACACTCTGATACAAGCGCTTCAACATCTATTGCTGATCTACCGTAATATTTTTCTAAAACAAAATTATGATATTTACACGATTCAACAAGTTTCGATTTACAAGTATTTGGATCCAATAGATCTATCATTCGCAAACCTCGACGCGCAACTTTATCTTCGTAGGCAGGACCTATGCCACGACCAGTTGTACCAATAGCATTTTTCCCTAAAGCTTCCTCTCGAGCTTTATCAATCGCAACGTGATAAGGCAGTACTAGCGGACACTGTCTACTAATATTGATACGTGATTCAGGTTCTATTCCAAATTTCTTTAATAATGTAATCTCCTTTAAAAGTTCCTTTGGAGATACCACTACACCATTACCAACAAAGCATTGAACATTTTTATGCAAAATTCCGGATGGAATGAGATGCAACACTGTTTTGCTTCCATCAACAACTAAAGTATGGCCAGCATTGTTACCACCTTGGAATCGAACAACCGCTCTGGCCTTCTCGGTTAATAAATCAACAATTTTACCTTTGCCTTCGTCACCCCATTGCATACCAACTACGACTACGTTATTCGCCAAAGATAAATCTCCTTTCTTCAATCATGATGGTACTGGAGAACAATGACTTAAAATATGATAAAGACTTTCATATTAAATACAACAAAATGACTCCGAATACCATGCAGACAGCGCCGCCAACTCGGATTCTATTTTGACTAATTCTAGACACTAGATCGAGCATATTTTTATAACGCGAGGGACTCAAAAACGGCAGGAGTCCCTCAATTATCAAGACTAGGGCAATTCCAATCCCCAAATCTCCCCAGTTCATCTACAAAACAAACTCAGGGTTGGCTATCGGGAGTTGCATTGTTGAAATAGCGGAAAAATTCCGATTTAGGCTCAATAACCAAAAGATTCGAGGGATTATTAAAGGTATTTCGGTAAGCGCTAAGGCTACGATATAACCTGTAAAATTCTCTATCTTGATTAAATGCATCCGCATAAACTTTAGTAGCCATTGCATCTCCCAAGCCCCGTATTTCCTGAGCATCCCTATTGGAATTGGCCAAGATAATCGAACGCTGTCGGTCAGCATCCGCCCGCACTCTCTCTGCAGCTTCTGCACCACGCGCTCTTAACTCGTTTGCTACCATTGAACGCTCTGCTTCCATTCTTTGATAGACTCTTTCACTAATCGAAGCATCTAAGTCCACCCGCTTAAGCCGTACATCAATAACTTCGATACCAAGTCCAGATGTTTCTTTATCAATTGATTGTCTTACTACATTCATGATTTCAACCCGATCCCCGGAAATCACTTGCGTCACATTACGTTTACCAAATTCACTTCTCAATGAATCGTTAACACGCTGAGACAGACGATTTCTCGCATTAGCAGGAAGCCCTCCAAGAGTTGTGTAGTAAGTAAAAGAGTCTTTTACTCTCCATTTTACAAAGGAGTCGACAATAAGATTTTTCTTTTCTTTCGTTAGGTAGCTTTCTGGCTCTGCATCCATTGTTTGGATACGGGCATCGAATTTCTTAACGTTATTGATAAAAGGTACTTTGAAGTGAATTCCAGGCTGATCATCAGCGCGCACTATTTCTCCAAACTGGAAAACAATCGCTTTTTCTCTCTCATCTACATAGTAAATTGATGATGTAATTACAACAAATGCCAAAACCACTAAAATTAAACTTAATAAGCCTCTAGATTTCATTAATCCCTCCCCCCACGATCAAACTCTCGCGATCCTGTTGCACCTGACGAGCCAGAACCTTGAGTAACGATACCGCTCTGGTTATCCGTGCCAAAGTCATCTGACATTGATTGTCGTTGCTTTATCAATTGATCCAAAGGCAGATACATAACATTATTATTACCCTCTGAATTTTGATCAATCACTAACTTAGTTGATCTACTCAAGACATCCTCCATAGCTTCGAGATAGAGGCGATCACGAGTAACATCAGGTGCGCGATTGTATTCTTCCAATACTTGCAGAAATCGGGACGCTTCACCTTGGGACGTAGCAATCACTCCCTCTTTATATGCCTCTGCTTCTTGAACCAATCTAGCTGCGGCACCACGTGATTTAGGAATTATGTCATTAGCGTAGGCTTCGGCCTCATTTTTAAGTCGCTCTTCATCCTCGCGTGCTCGAACCGCATCATCAAAAGCATCTTTTACTTCTGCTGGTGGTTGGGCATTTTGCATTTCTACAGCCCTAATAGTTATGCCACTTTGATATCGATCCAAAATTTCCTGAAGTAACCCCCGGGTCTCTTGGGCAATTTCTGTCCGACCACCAGTGATAGCAAAGTCCATGGAATTTCTACCGACGATTTCTCGTACAGCACTTTCGGTAGCCTGTCGTACGACTTGATCGGCAGATTCACTAACATTAAATAATAATTCTCTAGGATCACGGATGTTGTACTGAACAGCAAATTGAATATCGATGATATTCTCATCGGCTGTTAACATTAACGCTTCTCTTGGTACTAATGTTAACTGACTCGCGTTATCTCTTGTCCTATAACCAACTTCGACTGTTCGCACCTTCTCGACATTAACGAGCTCTGCCGATTCTATTGGATAAGGAATATGCCATCTTAAGCCAGCTGATTTCACTTCTTGGTATTTTCCAAATCGTAGCTCGACTGCCTGCTCACTTTGGTCAACCACATAAAAGCCGCTAGCAATCCAAATGATAGCTACTATTATTAAAAGCAATAAGCCGCCAGTCCGGCCAATTCTTGGCACTCGTCCTTTGCCTTTCGGGCCACCTCCGCTAGAGCCACTTTGTCCTGACCCTCGTTTGCCAAAAATGCCACCAAATCTCTTTTGTAGATCCCGTATAACCTCATCTAAATCTGGAGGCCCCTGCTGCCCATTTCCCTGACCCCATGGGTCCTGGTTTCCTGGGCCTTGTTGATTCCACGCCATTAGCTACTTCCCCTTTTTCCGATGGATCAAAAATTTGTTACCAGCGCCAATTTTACCACGCTGGAGTTCTTGGTCTAAAAACTTTCATATATTAAATATCATTCTTAGTGATAATAATGTCAATCTAGCCACGAAAATGCCTCACTATGGCCGCGAAGACTATTAAGTCGGCCCTCATCCGCTGGCTCGATTGATATCTCCAGCACCCAATTACCCTCCTCATCCATTTTCTCATCCTGAACCTCGGCTAGATCATAAAGCTTAGAGCGGAATTTTCCATATTCCTTCGAAAGAAATAATTTTCGGGATTTTCGACTTTTCCCGAGGTTTTTTTGTAGCAACTGCCGCAAGTATCCCATACCTACGCCAGATAATGCAGACAACCACACTTTATTAGAATTCAAATCCTCTAGTATCTCCTTACCGGTTGATTTGTCGGTTAAATCAATTTTGTTAAATACTATTAATCTAGGTATCTCAAGAGCTCCAATTTCATCCAGTACTAAATCTACTTCTGACATTCTCTCTTTATGATTTTCTTCCGAAAAATCAACAACATGGAGAAGTAATTGCGAAACACAAATCTCTTCTAGGGTTGCTCTAAAGGATTTTATAAGACTGGTTGGAAGATTCCTGATGAATCCAACAGTGTCAAGTAACAAGACTGGCCCGAATTCTGGCACTTCGATACGGCGAACTGTCGGATCAAGAGTTGCAAACAATTTATCCGCAGTATAAACATCTGCCCCTGTCAATTTATTAAATAATAGTGATTTACCAGCATTAGTGTAGCCCACTAGAGATACCAAAGGAATCGACTCACGTTCCCGTCGACGGCGATGTAGCGCTCTTTGAGAAGATACCTTATCGAGTTGCTTCTTCAATCTTTTGATTCTAACACCTAACAATCGTCGATCTGTTTCAAGTTGAGTCTCACCTGGGCCTCGTAATCCAATACCACCTCTTTGTCTTTCCAAGTGAGACCAACCCCGAACAAGTCTTGTGGAGAGATGTTGTAATTGAGCTAATTCAACCTGAAGTTTTCCTTCTCGACTTCTGGCTCGCAACGCAAAGATATCTAAAATTAAACGCACACGATCAATCACTCGACAACTAAGCTCCCGCTCTAAATTTCGTTCCTGAATTGGGCTAATCGTTGATTCAAGAATTACCAGTGTGGAGCAGAACTTATTAATCGCCTGGCTAATCTCAGTCACCTTTCCGGAGCTAACATAAGTTTTTCGATTAGCACTAGTTTGGGAAAGTCGGATCGTAGTGTCTATTTTAGCACCAGCAGTTTGAGCTAATCTAATTAGCTCACTTGCTGCCTCGAAATCTGCATTATTATTATAGTAGTCATAAACGATAATAGCATGTTCATGCAATGTTTCAGGATGGTTTAGCACGTCAAATCTAACTCCTATTAACTGGTAACCAATCTGTTTCGATTTTTTTAAAGCTATATTTTTAATCTTTCCGAATATTGGTCACATTGTCATCCTCACCGGAAGTACCTTCATGTTGTATCCTAACCGCGCGCGAGGGAACAATAGTTGAAATCGCATGCTTATATATTAACTGACTTATTGGGTTCCGTAACAAAATTACGAATGAATCAAAGGACTCAATTTGTCCTTGTAATTTAATTCCGTTTACTAGGTAAACAGATACTGGAATTTTCTCTTTGCGTAAAATATTGAGAAATGGATCTTGCAGTGCCGCTCCCTTAAGTTGTGGCATGAGATTTCTCCTTTTTTATTTTAGTTGTTGTTTTTTTTGTTTTAAGGAAAGAAGTAAATTTAAATTACTCTTAAAAAAATACTATAATTTTTGTTTTAAGGTTAAAGCCAGCAAAAGATACCGTACTACATTACGGGATACTTGCTTATCATCCCCGTTAAACCATACCGTATTTGGCGTGTTTCGCATCCACGTATACTGTCTTTTAGCAAATTGTCGGGTAGCTACAATCATTCGTGTTCTCATAGAATCGTAATCAAACTCACCTTTAAGATATTGACAAACCTGACGATAACCTAAAGATCTAAGTGAAGGTAATTCCGGATCGAAGCCCTTTGCAAGTAAGTTCTGAACTTCGGCTACCAGCCCAGCTTCCAGCATCTTGTCAACACGTTGTTGAATTCTAGCATGTAACCTAGATCGATCAGCTAAAGCCAGTCCTAATCTAATAATCTGATTTTCTATAGGAATCTCTAACATAGAGCCGTTATCAAATGAAGAAGTAGAATTTCTTGAATCCCGACAAACTTCCAAGCCTCTTTGAATCCGCTGTCGGTCATTAGGATGGATCTTAATAGCAATTTCTGGCGCAAGATCATTAAGTCTCTTATGCATGGCATCCCATCCTACCAATTCTGCTTCCGATTGTATTTTTAGTCGAAATCTTTGATCGGCATCAACATTTCTTCCCAATCCATTAGTTAAGGCATCAAAATAAAACATCGTGCCACCAACTAACAGTGGAATTTTTTTCTCTTGATGAATTTTTTGAATGCTTCGAACTGATTCTCTGCAAAATTCACCAGCTGAGAAGATATCACTTGGTTCTCTAATATCTACTAGTTCATGAGGGTACTGATCTAGGATCTCTGATCTAGGCTTTCCAGTTCCTATATCTAATCCACGGTAAACCTGGACAGCGTCTACATTGATCAGGTCAACCTCTAACTTTTCTGTCAAAGAGATTGCCAATTCAGTTTTTCCGACCGCTGTAGGCCCAGTTAAGAAAATGACTGGCATGGAAGACATATCATTATGCTAGCAAAAATTTATAAATTGTTTTTTTGTAGATCTTTAGGGAAAATAAGTACCTGTTTCAATCTAATACTATCACCAACTAAGCCATTCCATTTCTTTATTTCACTGACAGACGAATTAAAATTGTCAGCAATTTTTGATAACGAATCCCCGGTCTTAACGGTGTAGTTAACTATATCCATTTTTTGAATTGGGCACCCAGGCCGGCTATGGCAATAAAAATATATTCCACGAAATATCGCAGCAACTAAACGTTCTTGATACTTAGATATTTGTAAATTTCGAGCATCTTTCGAGTTAGTAATGTATCCTGTCTCAATTAAAACTGATGGTATAGCCGGCGCTTTCAAAACGACAAAGCCCGCGAAAGCAACATTTCTATTATGCAGCACTGATACTCTTTTCAATTGACTTAGTATCTCCTGACCCAAAAGTTGACTTTCATGTATTTTCCAATCTAACTGCATATCTAACAACACTTCAGCTACTTCAGTTTGATGTTCAGCCAAACTTATTCCTCCAGCTAAATCAGTAGAATTTTCTCTCTCTGCTAAATATGCGGCCATTTCGCTGCTTGCGCCCTTTTCAGATAATGCATAAATAGATGCGCCTCGCACATCATGTTTTTTGAAAGCATCTGCATGGATTGACAAAAAAATATTAGCCTCAGCTTCACGTGCAATTTCAACCCTCTCATCTAATCTGGGATAGTGATCATGATCTCGAGTCAAAATAGACGTCATTCCACTCTGTCTATTTATAAGTCTCGAAAGCCGCTTTGAAATCTCGAGAACTAAGTCTTTTTCCCTGAGGCCTCCATAACCAATTGCGCCAGGATCTTTGCCTCCATGGCCCGGATCAATTACCACGATGTAAGGCTCATGTTTCAGACTGATGATTAATCGATGATTTTTAGAGCCTCTATCTTTTTTGAGCTCCACATCTGTTTCCACTGCCATTTTCAAGTCTAAAACAATCCGCAGTATGTTATTAGTATTTTCACTAAATCTTATTGCCGATACCATTGATGTTTTACTTTGGCGTGGAATATCGGTCTCAATTCTTACACCATAAAGATCAATTACTAAGCGGTGAGGATCATCGAGAACAAATGTTTTGAACTTGAATTCACCCCTAACCTGAACAACTATTTGACTTCTATTGCCATCGTTAAACTCAGATATATTAGTGATAGGAGAAGTTGACCAAACCGTTGACGGATAAAACAGCGCCCAAATATAAAAAAAAATTCTGATATACATCATCATTCTCTACTTACACAAATTAGTAATATTGAGTTTATCCTCGTCAATCCTAACTATCCTACCTCTTTCGGTTGGGAGTAAAGATAATCTCAGGTCGGGAGATGATAAATCAGAATAGAATTTATCCGTCCATTCAACTAAAACAATCGTTTCTCCATCAAAATGATCCCGAAAACCAATACCTTCTACATCTTGGAAGTTTTTTATACGGTAAAGATCTGCATGAACTATGAAAGCTGCTGGTAAATTATAGGTTTCAATTAAGGTATATGTTGGGCTTGGTACAGGACCGGTATAACCGAACCCCTGTAAAATTCCACGCGCTATTGTAGTTTTTCCAGCCCCAAGTTGACCTTCGAGATATATTAGGTTACCCGGGCCTACATATTTTGCTAACGCAGACCCGAATGCAAGCATTGCTTCCTCGCTATCCAAAGTGATCTGGTTATTCATGAATTAGTGATGGGTTGTCCATTAAGATCCTAATGTAGGGAAATAGATCACTAGCAATCATTCCTCTTTGACCCTGTTTACCTGCTATATCTCCTGCCGCTGAATGAATCCAAGTGCCACATAAACTTGCTGAAGCATTATTCAAACCAAGCGACACCAAGCCTCCTATAGTGCCAGCCAAAACATCGCCCATGCCTGCAGTTGCCATACCGAAATTACCTTGATCGCATAAATACATATCACCATTGTTCGAATACACCAATGTACCTGCGCCTTTAAGCACAATATTTCCACCATATTTTTTTTGAATTTGTTTAGCGGCTTTCAATCTATCTCTCTGTACTTCAGCTGAAGATAAACATAACAACCTACCTGCCTCCCCTGGGTGAGGCGTTAAAATCCAGTTTTCCTTATAAAATATATTTTGAGACAAAAGGTTAAGTGCGTCAGCGTCTACAACCGTTGGTAGTTGACTTTCCAGCACTTCCGCCATTAACGACTTGCTCCAATTGTTCACCCCTAAGCCAGGGCCGATGAGTATAGCAGTTGCAGTTTTTAGATATGGTGCTAAATCACGGCCATTTACAATAGCATGCGCCATTATTTCAGGCGCAACTGCAGTCCAATAATAAAGTTGATTTGGATGTGTTAGGACTGTAACGCGCCCGGCACCACTGCGCAACGCTGCTTGACCAGCTAAATATGTGGCACCACTCATACCCCGACTGCCACCAATTACTATAAGATGCCCGACTTCACCTTTGTGTCGTGGCTTTTTCAGACCGTTAATAAATTCAGTTATCAGCGAAACATCTATTCGTCTACAAATGGGTTCCATGGAGTGGGTGAGACTTTGAGCCACATTGAGATCTGAAAATAAAAGCTGGCCACAGATCTCAACTCCGTCCGCCATAAAAATACCGAGTTTTAATGAAATGAAGGAGATAGTGGCTGTTGCGGTGACAGCATCTAACCAAATTGTTCCAGTATCAGAATCAAGACCAGTAGGAATATCTAAAGATAATATTGGTTTTCCGCTTTGATTAATCTCTCGAACACCCTGTAGTACTAAACCGTCCAATCTTCGTTTAAGACCTGTGCCAAAAATTGCATCAACAATAACGTCAGTTTCAGCAAACATTTGAGGCTTTATTTCTAATTGCGGAATCTTATAGCTCTTGATCCTTTCGAAAAGCTTCTTGCAATGCTTATTTTTTGGATCGCCAAATTTAATCAATTGCACATCGTAACCATGCATAAAAGCCAGCTCGGCCAATACCAAACCATCCCCTCCATTATTTCCTGGACCACAACAGACTGCGATAGTTCGAGCTCCAGGCCACAACTCTCGAAAAACATTAAATGCTTCCTTTCCAGCTAGCTCCATTAGTTTTCCATCCGCTAATTCATGCACATTCATAGCTCTGCGATCTAGTTCACGTCCTTGCGCAACCGTGTACAATTCTTTAGGTAATCTATACATCGGAATATGATAACTCTGTTATGGCAAATGAAACATCTTTAAGCACTGATTTAATTAAATTAAAATCTCGGATCCAAGACTGGGCGAAAGACCTCGGTTTTAGTGGATTTGGCGTTGCAGACACAGATATCTCGACAGCAGAAAAATATCTTTTTTCCTGGCTAAGTAAGAAACAGCATGGTGAAATGACATTTATGGAAAAACATGGCACTCGTAGATCTAAACCTGAGGCCTTGATACCTAATACAGTTCGCATTTTAAGTTTTAGAATGAATTACTGGCAAGAACACACAACATCTCCCGAGCAAATATTAGGAAATAGGGACTTAGCCTACATATCTCGTTATGCTTTAGGTAAAGATTACCACAAGCTCATGCGTAGAAGATTGAAAAAGATCTCCGACAAAATCTCTGAACAGATCCCAGGTTACCAATTTCGCCCATTTGTTGATAGTGCACCAGTTATGGAGAAACCTCTCGCTGTTAAAGCTGGACTTGGATGGATGGGTAAAAATACTAATCTAATTGATAAAAATTCAGGCTCGTGGTTTTTTTTAGGCGAATTATATACAAATCTTCCATTACCAATTGATCAACCTCAGCGAGATTTATGCGGAAGCTGCACTCAATGTATGACTATATGCCCAACTAATGCAATAGTCGCACCCTACCAACTAGATGCAACATTATGCATTTCCTACTTAACTATCGAACACAAAACCTCCATACCAGTTCACTTGCGCAATTCAATTGGAAACCGAATCTTTGGATGCGACGACTGTCAAATCGTGTGCCCTTGGAATCAATATGCCATTAACACTGAAGTCCATGAGTTTTCACCACAACATAAACTAGACAATATAGATCTAATAACATTATTCTATTGGACCGCAGACGAATACAAATTGAATACAGCTGGTAGTCCTTTAAAAAGGGTAGGTTATGAATGCTGGTTGCGCAACATCGCCGTTGCGTTAGGTAACAGTTCTAGGTCAGAACGTGTAATTACGGCACTCCGATCGCGGCTTAATCATCCATCTTTACTTGTGCGAGAGCATGTGCTTTGGGCATTAGAACAACATAATTTACCGGGTTCAAATATAAATTAAGGTTTATTCTTTTCTATTTTTAGAAAACAGTCCCGATAATAACGTAGCTCGTCTACGGACTCCAAAATATCATCTAGCGCACGGTGACGCGCCTGTTTTCTAAATCCGGCGGCAATGTCTGGTCTCCACCGAACCGCTAATTCTTTTAGGGAGCTAACATCGAGATTCCGATAATGTAACCAACTCTCTAGTTGTGGCATATAACGGAACAAAAATCTGCGGTCTTGGCAAACAGTATTGCCGCATAAAGGTGAACTTTTTTCGGCTACATTTTCTCGAATAAATTCCAGAGTTAAATTCTCAGCTAATTCCTCATTGATTTTTGATTTTCTTACCCTCTCCACTAACCCAGAATCATTATGAGTTCGTTGATTCCAAGCATCCATCTCTCTCAGAGTTTCATCGCTCTGATAAATGGCTAGAACAGGACCCTCAGAAGTTACATTTAGGTCAAAATCTGTAACAACCGTGGCTATTTCAATGATTCGATCGTAATCTGGATTGAGACCTGTCATTTCCAAGTCAATCCATATGAGGCGTTCAGATTTGGTATCTGTCATAGCATTTCTATTTCGTTGCAGTGAACACCTAAATTAAACAACTAGGCTTAACTATCTCATTCTTCGACTGCTTTCATGCTCAAGCGTACCCGGCCCTGTTTATCCACTTCCAAGACTTTAACCTTCACCGAGTCACCCTCACTCAAGACATCACTAACGCTATTAACTCTTTCATTAGAAATTTGCGATATATGCACTAACCCATCTTTACCAGGCAAAATATTTACAAATGCTCCAAAATCCATTAGCCGTACCACACGCCCTTCATATATAGCGCCAGCCTCTACATCTGCAGTAATTTGCTCAATACGACGTCTAGCTTCCTCAGCGCCAGCTCGATCAATGGTGGCAATTTTTACGGTTCCATCATCCTCAATATCAATAGTTGCGCCAGTTGCTTCTGATAGAGCGCGTATAGTTGCCCCTCCTTTGCCTATGACATCGCGAATTTTATCCGTCGGAATTTTAATCGTAGTAATTCTCGGTGCATAATCAGACATTTCCTGTCTCGGCGTAGAAATTGCCTTATTCATTTCTGTAAGAATGTGGAGTCGAGCGTTTTTTGCCTGACGAAGTGCTTGATCCATAATTTTCTTGTCTATACCTTCGATCTTAATATCCATCTGTAAAGCGGTCACTCCTTCCATCGTTCCAGCTACTTTAAAATCCATATCTCCTAAGTGATCTTCATCTCCTAAAATATCTGTCAAAACTGCGAAGTCATCTTGCTCTTTGATGAGGCCCATTGCTACCCCTGCCACAGGTGCCTTTATTCCTACGCCAGCGTCCATTAAAGAGAGGCTTGCGCCACAAACAGTAGCCATCGAGCTTGATCCATTAGACTCTGTTATTTCAGACACTACTCTAAGGACATAAGGAAATTCTTCCAGATCGGGCAATACTGCCTCTACTGCTCTTTTTGCCAGTCTCCCGTGTCCGATCTCACGTCTTTTAGGTGATCCAACTCTACCGATTTCACCAACGGAATAAGGTGGAAAATTGTAGTGCAGTAGAAACCGATCTCGCCTTTCTCCTTCAAGAGCATCTATTATTTGGGAATCCCGATCCGTCCCTAAAGTAGTAACAACGATTGCCTGGGTTTCACCTCTCGTAAATAAAACAGAGCCATGGGTTCTTGGTAAGATACCGCACTCGATGCTGATGGGACGCACTGTTTCACGATCCCTGCCATCAATACGAGGCAGATTATCAAGAATTCTTGTTCGCACCACTTTCTTTTCTATTTCTTTGATTTCTCGCTTCAAGGTTTCCACGACATTTGAATCGATCTCGTCTGCTTGCCCCCCATATTCCTCGATAATCTGTTGGCGTATATTCGACAATACTCGTTGTCTTTCAATCTTATCCGCTACCAGATAGCCTTCTGTAACCTGTGCCCGGATGCTTTCAATATTTTCGGGGTTTAAGGAGCTCTCTGAATTTGACGATTCCCATTGCCATTTATCGATTCCAATTTCACTAGCTAGGGAATTTATCGATTCTATCGCCGTCTGCATTGATTCATGACCGAAAGAAATTGCATCTAACATTTGATTTTCTGTCAATTCTTGAGCTTCTGATTCAACCATTAAAACTGCTTTGTCAGTGCCTGCGACAACGAGATTTAAGCCTGATTCTTTCAACTGTGTTGCTGATGGGTTAAGAATATATTGACCATCGATATAGCCTACTCTCGCAGCCCCTATCGGCCCATTAAATGGCGCGCCAGTCAATGTCAGCGCAGCTGATGAACCAATCATTGCCACAATATCTGGATCAATTTCTGGGTCCACAGACATCACGCTGGCAATGATTTGAACTTCGTTCCGAAAGCCGTTGGGAAAAAGGGGTCGAATTGGTCGATCTATCAGACGTGCTGTCAGTATAGCCTTTTCTGATGGACGCCCCTCACGTTTAAAAAAGCCTCCAGGAATTCGGCCTGCTGAATAGGTTTTTTCCTCATAATCTACAGTCAACGGAAGAAAATCCCGATCGCTTGGCTCTGTTGCTGCAACCACCGTAATCAAAACAGTGGTATCACCCATACTGGCGAATATGGATCCTGATGCTTGTCGAGCTATTCGACCTGTTTCCAGATGAAATTCATGCTCTCCGTATTGGAATTTTTTTGATATCGAATTCACATGCCTACTCCTAGTTTATGACAAAGTTTCATCAGCGTCTTAGTCCTAAACGATCAATAAGAACACGATATCTTTCGACGTGATTTGTTTTTAAATAATCCAAAAGTTTCCGACGCTGGTTTACCATACGCAACAATCCCTGGCGGGAATGATTATCGCTAGTGTGGACCTTAAAATGGTGAGTTAGATCCTTAATTTTGGTAGTTAGTAGAGCTATCTGGACTTCTGGCGATCCAGTATCTTTAGAGGTTCTCTGATACTGGCTTACTACTTCTTTTTTTTGTTCTGGTTTTAGAGACATCATTTTTCTCTCTGCATTTTTTGCTAAACCAGTTTCGCATTAAATAAGACTGATCAAGCTGTTATTGTCTAGCACCCAACAGTCACTGAACGTTTCATACTTTTAAATTTAAGATCGTTGATTCTACTTGCCCAAGAGGGAATCCTCAAGAAAATTGCGCAATTAACTAGGGGTTACCAGTCGCTGAGGCGCAACTTTACCATCCTCTGTAACCGATCCAATCCCCAGAAACCCAGCATCACGCGAGTACAAACGAACCCATCCACGAGTTGGTAAATCTTCAGCACGCACTGACTGACCTCGGCATAGGTAAAACGCCGCATCTACCGAAAGAGCAACCATTGGTATATGCGATAACGCTTTGTCCCCGTCCAACAGTTTCTCTCGACATTCCGAAGCGGTTTCAAGATTTTCTAACACTTCCATAGGTAAAGATTCATTCACATCTATATTTGCTACTCGGAGCCTTCGTAAGGCTACCACGTGTGCGCCACATCCTAAAAATTCACCAAGATCATGGGCTAATCCGCGAACATAAAATCCATGCGAACAATCTAGCTCGATTTCCATTTCTTCGCCTTCAAATTTCAACAACTCTAGCCGATTAACTACTACCGTTCTTGGTGCGCGATCAATTTCCTTTCCTTGACGCGCTAGACGATATAGCGGTTGTCCATTTACTTTGACTGCCGAGAACATTGGTGGTATCTGCTCTATTTTTCCCTTAAAGGTTTCTAGAGCTTTCAATATGGAGGTCTTACTTATTTTTAACTCTCTTTTAGAAAGTACACGCCCCTCTGAGTCCCCAGTATCAGTAGTCTCTCCGAACTTTATTTTTGCCCAATAAACCTTATCTGCATTGAGAAAAAAACTAGCTAATTTTGTAGTATTTCCAAAACATAATGGGAGTAGTCCTGTGGCGATTGGATCGAGGCTACCAGTGTGCCCCCCTTTTTTCGCATGAAGAAATGTCTTTACTTTTTGCAGAGCGGCGTTTGATGTTATTCCATGTGGTTTATCTAACAGCAAAATACCATTAACTGCATCACCCCGTTTTTGATGGGTACGCCTACTCATCTTCTAATGAGTCGCCATTGTATTCTGTTTTAAGGCCATCAATCAATTTGCTTAGATAAACTCCGTTCTCTATGCTTGCATCATACCTAAACTCGATAGTTGGAGTATGTCTAAGATCCAATACAGAACTCAAATCTTTTCTAAAATGAAAACTTTCTGCATTCAATAGATTTGTAACATTTTCTTGATCATTCTTTGAGCCTAAAAGAGTCACAAAAACAATGGCACTTTTAAGGTCTTTGGTAACTTCAGTGGCCGTAATTGAAAGAAGACCAAGATTCCAATCCGCACACTTTTCGCGAATAATGCCAGGTAGTGCACGCTTGATAAGCTCACCTACTCTGCGAGTGCGATCTATTCGTTGCATATTTTTAGTAACAGTTAACCTTAAAGTGATGGCCGCTGTTCAATTTTCTGATAAATCTCGATTTGATCACCAGCTTTGATATCATTATAGTTTTTGACACCTATACCGCATTCAATTCCAGCTTTTACCTCTGAAACATCATCCTTAAATCGCCTTAATGAATCAATCTGGCCATCAAAAATAACTACGTTGTCACGCAACACTCTAACAGGGAGACCACGTCGTACTTCGCCTTCCACCATCAAGCAACCCGCGATAGATCCCACTTTAGATATTCTGAATACTTCTCTCACGTCTGCCAGTCCCACGGCTTCTTCTTTAATAACTGGAGTAAGTAAGCCTAACAGGCCAGCTTTAACTTCTTCAACGACATCATAGATGACGTTGTAATAATGCATATCTACCCCTTCAGCTTCTATTAATCTTCTAGCAGTAGCATCTGCGCGAACATTGAATCCTATTACGATAGCATTTGAAGCTGTCGCGAGATTTACGTCGGATTCATTAATACCTCCAACCATTCCGTGAATCACAGATACTTTAACTTCTTCCCTTGACAATTTTTCTAACGAATCTGTGAGGGCTTCAACAGATCCCTGGACATCGGCTTTCACAATTAAATTTAACCTGCGCGATCCATCTTCATCTAGCTGGTCAAATACATTTTGTAACTTTGCCTTCTGTTGTTGAGCAAGCTTAATTTCTTTAAGTTTACCCTGGCGATACATGGCGATTTCACGTGCTTTTCGTTCATCAGACACTACCGATACTTCGTCTCCTGCGCCTGGCACACCACCGAGACCTTGTATTTCGACAGGATATGATGGGCCAGCCTCCCTAATTGATCTGCCCTGATCATCTCTCATAGCGCGAACACGGCCAAATTCTCTTCCAACAAGAAGAATATCGCCTTTTTGAAGTGTCCCTTTTCTGACTAAAACTGTTGCTACTACGCCACGCCCTTTATCTAGCCGTGCTTCCACAACAACACCACTGGCAGCTCCCTCCAACGGTGCTTTAAGATCCAGTAAATCCGCTTGCAAAGCAACTGATTCCAACAAGCTTTCAATTCCACTACCATCAAGCGCGGAGATGTTGCTTATTAATACATCACCACCCCATTCTTCAGGTATTACATCTAAATTTGCTAATTCTTGTTTAACACGATCTGGGTCCGCATTTTCTTTATCCATTTTATTGATTGCCACAACCATAGTGACTCCTGCATCACGTGCATGATTGATGGCTTCAATAGTTTGTGGTTTTACTCCATCATCGGCTGCCACTATTAGGATTACTATATCTGTGACCTGTGCACCTCTTGCCCTCATAGAGCTAAAAGCTTCATGACCTGGGGTGTCTATAAATGTGATCGGTCCATGCACAGTATCAACCCTATAAGCGCCTATGTGTTGGGTAATGCCTCCCGCTTCTCCAGAAGCGATATGACTTTGTCTTAGATAGTCAAGCAACGAAGTTTTTCCATGATCAACATGCCCCATGACCGTGACAATTGGGGCTCTACGTTTCTCTGATCGATCATCTTGTTCGGTATTTACAAGAAGCGATTCCGGATCCTCAGAATCAACAGCAAGCGCTTTGTGCCCTATTTCTTCTACTATAAGTATTCCTGTATCCTGATCTAGGACCTGATTAATAGTCACCATAGTACCCATCTCCATAAGCACCTTGATAACTTCAGCCGCTTTTACCGACATTGCTTGAGCAAGTTCCGCCACAGTTATAGTTTCTGGGACGCGTACTTCATGAATAACAGGTGCCGTAGGTCTTTCAAAACCATGTTGACCTGTAGTCGTTGAGGTAATCTTGCCTGGCTTAGTTGATTTTCTTTTTGGTTTTCGTTTTCCACCTGTTCCCGCAACAACATGCAGTTCTTCTCTATCAACTCCTTTATCTTTTTTCCTTTTTGCTTTTTCTTCGCGTTTGGATGTTGATTTTTTATCTTCTGAGATACCTGAATCATTTTTAGCAAGTATTTCAGGATTTACGAAAGGCGTTTTATTATTCCCAACGTCTTTAGCGGGTGTCGGCACTTTTGTTTTTTTTATTTCAGCAAATCGTGCTGCTTCAACTTTTGCTTCTTCTGCAGCTTTTGCTTCTTCTGCAGCTTTTGCTTCTTCTGCAGCTTTTGCTTCTTCTGCGGCTTTTGCTTCTGCAGCAGCTTTTGCTTCTGCAGCAGCTTTTGCTTCTTCTGCAGCTTTTGCTTCTGCAGCAGCTTTTGCTTCTTCTGCGGCTTTCGCTTCTTCTGCGGCTTTTGCTTCTTCTATTTTTGCTTGTTCTTGTTCTTTTTGAAGATCACTCCGCTTAACATACGTACGGCGCTTTCTGACTTCTACATGCACAGTACGAGAACCACCTGTTCTGGATGATTGACGTACTGAACTCGTTGATTTTCGACTGATTGTAATTTTAGGCCTTTCAGATGCTCTTCCAGTGCTACCTCTACCACGAAGATAAGTCAGTAATTGTTCTTTCTCAACATCTGACAAAGAGCCATCCAGTTCTTTATTAGAAATACCGGCTGCAACGAGCTGTTGCATTAATTTTTCACTCGTAACACCAATTTGCTTCGCAAATTCCTTTAAAGTTGTTAATGACATATCAATTCAATCTATTTAGTAGTAAATCCTAAGAAAACCATGGTTGTCTTGCCTCCATAATCAATTGCCCCGCTCGTTCTTCATCCATACCAGTTAACTCCACTAATTCATCAGTAGCCTTCTCAGCAAGGTCTTCCATAGATCTGATTCCCTTCGAAGAAAAAAGGCGTGCAGTT
Source organism: uncultured Acidiferrobacteraceae bacterium (assembly GCA_964343365.1). Taxonomy (GTDB): domain Bacteria; phylum Pseudomonadota; class Gammaproteobacteria; order Arenicellales; family UBA868; genus CAJXWH01. Next base: position 2,911 of record CAYFJI010000011.1, on the reverse strand, counting down.
TCCTCATCCATCCCTTTCATATTCAACAGATCATCTTCTGGTGAAAGTCGTTCCTGCTCTGCGATCTCCCGAACAAGTAGCGTTTCCTTCGCTCTACGTCGCAACTCATCAACCAATTCATCATCAAATTCCTCTACTTGAAGCAATTCACTGGTTGGAACGTATGCTACCTCCTCCAACGTTGTAAACCCTTCATCAACCAGCACTTCCGCTACTTCGGAATCAATATCCAATAACTTCATCAATCGGTCTCTATTTTCCTGTGCTTCTAGTTCGCCCTTTTCGACCGCCGCCTCATCAGTCATGATATTAAGGGCCCACCCTGTAAGCTCTGAGGCTAAACGGACATTTTGCCCGCCACGCCCAATAGCTAATGAAAGTTGACTTTCATCAACAACAACATCCATTGAATGAGAATCTTCATCGACAAGGATCGAATCGACATCCGCGGGTTGAAGGGCTTTAATAACGAATTCAGCGGGATTATCTGACCAAGTGATTATGTCTATTCGTTCCAAATTAATCGCATTCGACACACTTTGAACACGAGAACCACGTATGCCAACACAAGCTCCTACTGGATCAATTTTTTGGTCATTTGAACGAACCGCGATCTTCGCTCGAGAACCAGGATCACGAGCAGCGCCTAAAACCTCTATAACACCCTGACCAACTTCTGGCACTTCAAGTTGAAAAAGTTGTATAACCAGCTCTGGCATACGGCGATCAAGAATAAGCTGTGGTCCACGGGTTTCTGCTCGAACATCAACTAGAATTGCTTTTATTCTGTCCCCGCTTCTCAGTGCTTCTCTATCGATCCAGGCGGATCTGGGAAGCGCCGCTTCTACGCCCTCGATGTCAACTGTCGCTTCCCTGTTACCCACTCTCTTGACCACACCTTGAACCATTACCCCTTTTCTCTCGACAAATTCTTCAAATATTCTAGAGCGTTCAGCCTCGCGTACTTTTTGATTGATAACTTGTTTCGCTGCTTGAGCTTCAATACGACCAAAGTTTGCAAATACTTCAAGTGGTTCCTCAACTACCCCGCCTATTTCATGCGTTTGGTCTGGATAACTAATCTCACTACCAGCCAAAGTCATTTGACGCGATGGAGTTTCGATAGCACTATCATCCTCAACGATCTCCCATTGTCGAAAAGCTTTGTATTCGCCAGTCTTCTTGTCAATCTCTACCCGTACCTCTATATCTTCCCTATATCGCTTTCGTGTAGCTGTTGCTAGCGCTGCTTCTATTGCCTCAAAAACAGAGACGTCATCTAATCCTTTTTCACGAGACAAAACTTCCGCCATCATAAGTATTTCATCGTTACCCATTGTTCTTCTCTTTGCGTCGTCCGTGTCGTTCGCCCATTGGATCAACACTTATTAGATTTGCCTTATGCATGTCTGCAAAAAACAAGTTGTACAATTGTGCATCACATTCAATAATTGCACCTGCTTCACTGACTTCCGTCAAAACACCCCTAAATTTTTTTCGTCCTTCCTTTAGTCTTTGCATCTTAATTTGTATTTCTTTACCAATCGAGTTTTGAAAATGCTCCAACTTCGCAAGCGGGCGATCTAAACCAGGTGACGATACTTCTAATATGTATTCGCCTTCAATCAAATTATCTACATCTAATTTGTCACTGATCTTCTTGCTAACCTGCTCACAATCACTAAGCGTTATCCCACCAGGTGCGTCTATAAACATACGGAGAAATCGACGCTTGGCCTCTACTAATGTGACATAGACTAGTTCATAGCCTAAACCTTCTATAGTTGGCTCTAATGAAGACCTTAATTCGCCTGCGTCACCCAACATGATTTAGCCTCCTTTATTGAGCCTCTCGTAACCCACCAAAAACTACCCGCGAAAACAACAAACCCCGCACTTGCGGGGTCATAGATTCACAACCATACAACTCGAACCGTGGTAAGCACGCTCTGGTTATAATGCTTTACCTCCACGTCGCTCGCCTGAATTCTAACCCTAATCGATAGTGATGTACATTATTTTTATGGAATAATTGACATGAAATCAAGTAAATACGGCAGTTTAGAAGTGTTTTGTTGTCTTTTGTATTGATTAAATAAAAATGAACTAATCAAAACTGTTGATGACCCAAGATGTTTTACAACTTTTTATCTAATCCCACGGAAAACTAACAGCTCGATCTTGCAAAATTTTGCTGCAATCTGGAAATCGCCTAGGATGATCATCGTAAGTTACTTTAGCGCAAGCATCTAACATTGTTTCCCTTCCGGTCCAACGAAATATCTCTTCTTGAATCCATTTTTTTTGGGTTTGTACCAGCTACAAGAATTCATACATATTTTGATCTAGGTCCATACCATTACCATGCAGTCCGTGTACAACATATCTGCCACACTCCTTAATTATCACTAGACTCCCAGACGTATCGAATAACATTGGTGGGTTATCTTTTCCATCATGTCGTATGGTTTTTGTCTAGTACAATGAGCTTCTTTGCTACCACATATCCTTCCATTTAAAAAATTGAGCTGGTAAAAAATTAACCATCAATCGATGAATATTTTCCTATGCTGCTCTTCGCTCTCGAACCCCCTTATTTCGTTTAGAGGTTGTGCCGTTCTTTCGTGAATGTTTAGGTTTCTGTCCTTTTTTTCTCGTCAAGCTCTTTCTAAACTTCTGTCTAGGGTTCGGGCTGCCATCACTCTGCTTCTTATGTTTCGGTTCTCCGCTTATTGGTTCCAATCCTTCAATCACCTCACGCTTAATCATTCGACCAGTCAACTTCTCAATTTGAGCCAACTTTCGCCAATCGGATGCGCCAACAAGAGATATAGCGCAACCAGCGGCGCCAGCACGTCCAGTACGCCCAATTCTATGAATATAATCTTCTGCAACCGTTGGCATATCAAAA
>CAYFJI010000010.1:14926-33743 GCA_964343365.1 uncultured Acidiferrobacteraceae bacterium | reverse complement strand
CAGTGTAATCTATCAATGATTCTCTTAACAAAGCATTTGCTAAAATCTGAATGGGGAGCTTGTTGTTGTTCTAACAATTCCGTAGCTGCGAACGAAAAGACTTAATAACGCTATCGTATCCATTCGGATCTGACTTTCTAGCAGAATTAAAAATAGTGGAACCAGAAACGAAAGTATCCGCTCCATGCTCTTTAATTACCTTAACATTATCTAAAGTAATTCCTCCATCAACTTCAAGTCTTACATGGTAACCCGACTCCTCAATTCGACCTCGTACTTCCGTTATCTTTGATAAAACAGATTGTATGAAGGTTTGATTAGCAAAACCGGGATTCACCGACATAATGAGAACTAAATCAAGTTTATCAAGCACGTGATCTAAATAGTCGAGAGGGGTAGCTGGATTAAAAGCTAGTCCTGCCTTGCAGCCTTCATCTTTTATCAACTGTAATGTCCGATCAATATGCTCGGTTGCCTCGGGATGAAAAGAAATATATGAAGCGCCAGCTGCGGCAAAATCTGGGATGATTCTATCAACCGGTGTTACCATGAGATGAACATCGATAGGAGCTTGAACCCCATACCCTCGCAACGCTTCGCAAATCATCGGACCGAAAGTTAAGTTGGGTACATAATGGTTGTCCATCACATCAAAATGAACAATATCTGCCCCAGAATTTAGAACATCAGTCACGTCAGCTCCAAGTCTCGCAAAATCGGCTGACAATATTGAAGGAGCAATCCAGTCTCTGTTTGTCCCACCAATTTCTACTTTGTTATCGGAATTTCCCATAAGGCAGCTTCCCCTAAAAATTAACGAATAACGATAAACAGTGCAGAATTACCGCGACGAATATTGAGTAAAATACCCGAGGTATTAAGCGTTATTGCTTTTTCGACATCCTCAAGCTTATTAATTTTAATTCTATTTATTGAAAGAATTAAATCCTGTGGCCTTAGACCAGCGCTCCATGCTTTTGTTTCGCGCTCTACCTTCAATACAACAACACCAGATTCGGCTTCAGAAGACTCTCCAAGTGTAACACCCGCCAAGAAGCCATCAGTCCGCTCTTTTAGACTTACCTCCGTTTGTATCGCCCGGATCTTTACTTTCTTCAAAAATGTTGCCCCATCCCTTAAATATTTTATCTCTATAACTTCTCCAGCTCTTGCAAGACCGATAACATTCCGAAGACTACTGGCACCATTGGTTAATCGACCATTAACACTGATTACAACATCACCCTCTTCTAAGCCCGCTTCTTGAGCTGCTGAGTTAGGCAAGACTTGAGATATAAGCGCACCAGAAACAAATTCAATGCCTAATGCAGTCGCTAACTCAGAGGTTAAATCTTGGACAATTACACCCAATTGTCCTCTCCTAACCTCACCATACTCGACAATTTGATTAGTTAAGCTAAGCGCCATATTCGCTGGAATAGCAAAGCCTATTCCCACATTCCCCCCGCCGCGACCACCCAGGATTGCTGTATTTATACCAATCAACCGTCCACGCAGATCGACTAATGCGCCACCAGAATTACCCTGATTTATGGAGGCGTCTGTTTGTATAAAATCCTCGTAACCTTCAATACCTAGACCACTTCTTCCCTTGGCGCTCACGATTCCTGAAGTAACCGTCTGCCCAAGACCAAATGGATTTCCGATCGCTACGACAAAATCACCCACACGAAGATCGTCTGAGTCACCAATATCGATTCCTCTTAAATCACTGATAGGTAATTTAATCACGGCAATATCAGCCTCTGGGTCTGCACCTATTAGTTTAGCTTCAAAAGAACGGCCATCGTGCAAGCGCACATTAATCTCTTCAGCATTCTCAATCACATGATTATTGGTAATGACATAACCGTTCTCAGGATCTATGATCACTCCAGAACCTAAACTATTAAATTGTCGCTCTTGTGGCTGAGATCGAGGTGTATCGAAAAATTCTCGGAACCAAGGATCGTTCATGAATGGATTCTGCTGAACTGCGACCTTCCCAGTAGTAGCAATATTTACTACCGTCGGCAAAACCCGATCTAGCATCGGAGCAAGACTAGGTAATGCCTGACCTTCCACCGATATCGGTAATGCAAAAACTATTGCGGGGGACCACAATAATACTATAAAGACGAATCGACGTAGATAGTTAAATAAAGAAAACATTATCTCAAATACCTCATCAATCAGAAGTTAAAAATACCCATTAATCTATATTTGACGCCTTAATGGACTAATTCAAGTCCGATCAATTATTTTTTTCTGCTTCATTTCTTACACCATGCGGTACATGCCCTGTTGGAACGAACTGACTGGCAGTATCACAATATCCTTGCTGATCATCAAAAAATATATCTGCTCCAAATGTACTCAAAAACCGACCCTTATCTAGCCCACCTAAAAAGACTGCTTCATCAATCCTAATATTCCATGCTCGGAGAGTCCGTATTACGCGTTCATGCGCAGGAGCACTTCGCGCTGTTATCAGAGCTGTTCGTATCGGCCCCTCATGAGTAGGATACTCGCCCTGCAATCGGTGTAGCGCGTGAAGAAAATTTCGGAAGGGTCCCCCCGCCAATGGTTTCGATGCTTGTTCAAACTCAGACTTTGAGAAAGCTGCTAAACCCTGTTCCTTAAAAATTCGTTCAGAATCATCAGAGAATAATACAGCATCTCCATCAAAAGCAATTCGTAACTGTGGATCGTGACTAAAATTCACCTTGGATGGTAATATCGTGGCAGCAGCAACATCACAATTCAGTGCATTCCGCACATCGCCAGGATCTGCTGACAAAAACAAATCTGCTTTAAATGCCGAAGCGTACCTAAACTTACTATCTCCACCAGAAAAAGCAGCTCGTGTAATAGCCAATCGGTAATGAAGAATAGAGTTAAAAATTCGTAATCCAGTATCTACGCTGTTGCGAGAAATTAGAACAACTTCGACTCGTTGATTTTCTGGTTTTTCATTATTCAGAGCAAGCAACTTACGCACTAATGAAAAAGCAACCCCAGGCTCAAGTACTTCATTTTCTCGCTCTCTTTGATAGAGACAGTAAGCGTCTACGCCCTTATCAACAAAAACTCTATGGCTTTCCTCAAGGTCAAAGAGAGCCCTAGACGATATAGCTACCACAAGTTGATTTTCAAGTTGTTGCATCTTTAGAGTGTATCATCGCTATCATTTAGCAAAAAAACCCTAAATCTAGTGCCCGATATCCTTTCGCTTTAACCAAAGTACTGCCAAACAATAAGAAAATAAAACTCCCAAAAACAAAAACATTGGCCTATTGCCATACTTAACAAATGGGGTTAAGCCACTCATAGGTTGAACGCTCCCACGAACAACTTCTGACTCAAACATTCCCGCTAATTCCTGAATTTTACCATTGTGGCCTATTACAGCAGAAAGGCCGTTGTTACTTGAGCGAATAAGTGGTCTGCCAACTTCTAACGCCCTTATCTGAGCAATCTGAAGACGTTGCCACGGGGCAAATGAATCTCCAAACCAAGCATCTTCGCTTATATTCACGAGTACCGTTGATTCTGGCAACATAGATAAAACTCGAGCTTGGAATGCATCTTCATAACAAATAGTCACACCGATTTGATTGCCTGCCAATTTCATTGGGGATTGCGGTTGCTTCCATGATGTAAAACTAGACATAGGCATGTCCAAATTATCAAGAATCCAACTGAATAAAAAGGGCATTGGGAGATACTCTCCAAACATAACTAACTGACGCTTTCTATATATATCGATATCTCTTGATATTCCAACAGCGCTGTTGAAATACTTCAATTCTGGCTCAACTTTTTTCTCTAGCACACCAAATATGTAATCAGCGGGATGTTCTACCAATTGTCGAATAAAAATAGTCGATAACTGATCAAGATAGATTGGCAAAGAAGATTCTGGCCAAACAATTAAATCAGCATTGGTTTCCACACTACTTGCTGTAAGATAATCTTTTGCAATATTTTGAATTTCGGCTGGATTCCATTTTTCCGACAACGAAACGTTGTTCTGAATAATTGCTACACTAATTGGCTCGCCATCAGAAAAAACGAAAACTTGTTGTCTACAAAAAACCGATAATAAAATTATCAAAGTCATAGCAAATACGGAGACCAAACGTGTTTTTAAGGCTCCCACAAATATTAGTATTATTGCGGATCCAAACATAGCTGCCATAAAGCTGACAGAGAACGCTCCTGCAATTGGTGCCCAAGACCCTATCATGGTATCGACCTGAGTATAACCAAGTAAAAGCCATGGGAAACCACCAAACATCTGACTACGTAACCACTCGAATAATACCCATAACGCCGGACAAATCAGAAGCATTCTGACACTGAGACCCAAATGTTTGAACATACCTTGTAATAATCCGCAAATCGCGGGGTACAGTGCCATTATGAAAATAAATAAAAAAACGATAAGGACAGCTAATGATGCTGGCATGTTACCGTAACTATGCAAGCTAACAAAAACCCAAGAAACTCCTGTAGTGAAGGCGCCTATACCAAATAAAAGCCCTAGAAAAAAGCTGGCTTTTGGAGTTGCCGAAACCCAAAGAAAAAATAAAACTGCTACGCTTAAAGGTGCTACAGAAAAATATTCCAATGGTGCAAAACCTAATGAAAAAAACGCCCCAGCTATGATTGAAATAATCGCTGGTACAAATCGATAGTAAAATACGTTATAGGTCATCACAAAAAACTTGCATCAAGAACTTTACGAGTCTGACTAACAAATAATTAATTATATTTAGGAGTGATACTGACACGCAATAATCGTGCTCTTCTTCGATCGGCGCCAATAACTTCTATATTGACGATCATTAACCATTATTCGCTCACCTCGTCTAGGCACATGCCCTAACCGCTGTGTTACTAAACCTCCTATAGTATCAAAGTCTCTGTCATCCAGATCCATATTACAAAGCTTTTTGAATCGACTAATGGGAAGCTCTGATCGTATAATCCAAACATCTTTATCCCGGCGCAATACCATCTCCTTCTCTTCATCTGCATCTGTTTCATCTTCAATATCTCCGACAATTTCCTCTAAAACATCCTCAATGGTAATTAAACCAATAACCCCACCATGCTCATCTACCACTATGGCCATATGATTCCTGCTATCCCTGAACTCCTGGAGCAACACGCTCAATCGTTTGGCCCCAGGGATAAACACTGCTGGTCTCAAAAATTCCTCCATTGGAAAACGATCATCTGCGGTTTTGGCTGTGTGCCTCAATAAATCCTTAGCCAATAAAATTCCTAAAATCTCATCCCTGTCACCATCTATTACTGGAAATCTGGAATGCGCTGAATCTACTACCATCGGCAAAATTACACTGAAGGAGTCACTTGAATTAATGGTAACCATTTGAGCGCGCGCCACCATAGCTTGATCAACTTGTAATTCGGAAACACGAATAATTCGGTGCATCATAGATAATGAATTTTCATCAATTAAATTGCGCTTCCGAGAAGCATTCAGCAAATCAAAAAACTGTTGTCGTGTCTTTGGGGTCGTTCTAAAAGAATAAGCTAGTTGACAAAGTAATGAAATTAAATCTTGATTAAACCTACGCATGCTTTTTGTAAAAGTCAAAAAATTCTTGCTAATATGGAATAGCAAAACCAAGATCATTCAACAATTTAATTTCTAAACCTTCCATTATCATCGCTTGATCTTCAGTTTCATGATCATAACCAAAAAGATGTAATATTCCGTGAACAACTATGTGAGCCCAATGATCTATCAATAATTTTTCTTGTTCTTTAGCCTCTTTGACAACGACTGACCCACATATAACTACATCCCCAAGCAAATCAACGTCTACATTGGGCAAGGGCTCATAACCAAAGGATAAAACATTTGTTAGCTGATCCTTACCTCGATATAGTCGGTTTAAGTCTCTTATTTCTTTCTCATCCACAATTCGTATGGTTAATGGAACCACCCGTCGATTAAGTAGAGCAAAAACAGAATATGCCCATTCCGTAATTTGCTTTTTTTTCGGCACTGTAGCACTAAACGCGCTTATTTGAACATCAATAACACTTATCACGAGGGATCGATATCTTTGATAGTCTCTTTCTCATAAGCTTCAACTATTTTTTGAACCAATGAATGTCGTACCACATCTTTAGAATCAAAATTAGTCACGCCGATCTCTTCAACGCTACTCAATAAATCGATAGCGTGTTCTAATCCAGAACGTATACCGTTAGGTAAATCAGCTTGACTTGGGTCTCCTGTGACTACGACCTTAGAGCCGTAACCAATACGGGTAAGAAACATCTTCATCTGCTCAACTGTTGTATTCTGCGCTTCATCCAATATGACAAAAGATTCGTTGAGCGTTCGTCCTCTCATGTAAGCAAGTGGAGCTAACTCAATTACGTTCCTCTCAAGTAACCGACCAACTCGTTCAACACCTAACATCTCATAAAGTGCATCATACAAAGGGCGCAAATAAGGATCTACTTTTTGTCCAATATCGCCTGGCAAAAAACCCAAGCGTTCACCAGCTTCGACGGCAGGCCTAACTAAAACGATCCGCGTACATTGGCTATCAGACAACGCTTCAACAGCACATGCCACCGCTAGGTAAGTTTTTCCTGTTCCAGCGGGTCCAACTCCAAAACTCAAATCTTTATTCTTAACGTTTTTTAGATAAGAGCGCTGATTTTGATTCCGACCACGAATTATCACTTTGCGGATCCTTACCAGAACATCATCACTAGCGCTCTCTATGGAGATTTTGTCATTTGAACCTTGGGAAATAATAAGATGCACATTTTCGGGGGTCAGCTGACATTTGCCTCTCGTATTTTCATACAATAGTTCTAAAACCTTAACCGCATTTCGAACTTGATCCTTTTCCCCATCTACATAAAACAAATTCCCTCGATGGGAAATACGAACATTAAATTGCTTTTCGACTTTCCTAAGATTGTCGTTATACTCACCACATAAACCAACTAAACGTTGATTGTCTTCAGGCTCGAGCCTGAATGCTGAAGCATTGTTATCAGGCTTTGAAATAGAGGCCATAAACTATCATCAATGAAAAAGTAATCTACTAACTTTCCGTAACATCTGCGGAAAGTAGAGTCCCGCGCAGTGAATTAGGAAGGGCTTCTAAAACCGAAACATTAGCGAAATTACCTATTAGATCGGGTGTCCCAACAAAGTTAATTACTCTATTATTTTGTGTCCTTCCAGACAGGTCTCTAGAATTTTTTCTTGAATATCCATCTATCAATACTTGCTGTTCTGATCCAATCATAGAACTACTTATAGCAAATGCGGAAACATTTATGGATTCTTGCAAAATTGCTAATCTTTCCTGCTTTATGGAATCAGGAACCTTATCCGGCAGTTCTGCCGCGGGCGTCCCTGGTCTTTCACTATAGATGAAACTGAAAGATTGATCAAAACCAACACGATGAATTAAATTCATTGTTTCTTCAAAATCCTTATCCGTTTCGCCGGGAAACCCCACAATAAAATCAGATGAAATCGATAAATTCGGACGAATAGTTCGTAATCCGTGGATGATCGATTCATAATCAGAGATCGTATATTGTCGTTTCATTCTGGTTAATATACGATTCGATCCGCTCTGCACAGGCAAATGGACATGACTTACTAATTCCGGCACATCTCTATAAATTTCTATTAGTTTAGAACTAAAATCAATAGGGTGTGAGGTTGTATAACGAACCCTATCAATCCCATCTACAGAAGCCACATAATTAATTAGATCTGCAAAATCAATTACTCCTCCACCATGTCGGACACCGCGATATCCATTAACATTTTGCCCCAACAAAGTAACCTCGCGCACGCCTTCAGAGGCTAGCTCGTAAATTTCCGTTATGACATCATCAAAAGACCGGCTAAATTCTTCACCACGCGTGTATGGAACAACGCAAAAACTACAGTATTTGCTACAACCTTCCATAACAGATACAAGAGCACGTGGGCCACTAACATTCGGCGGTGGCAAGTTATCAAACTTTTCGATTTCTGGGAAACTTATATCTAACAAGGGCTGTCTTTCGGTGAGAACTTTATCGTAAAGATGTGGTAATCGGTGGTAAGTTTGAGGTCCAAATATTAGGTCTACATATGGTGCCCTTCGTAAGATACTTTCACCCTCCTGGCTAGCCACACACCCACCCACGCCTATCACGAGTCCTTTTTTTTCGTGCTTCCAGTCGCGCCATCTGCCTAATTGGGAAAAAACTTTCTCTGCAGCTTTTTCCCTCACAGAACACGTATTCAAAAGCAAAAAATCTGCATCGTGAGGATGTTCTGTTAACTCTAGCCCATGAGATTCTTTCATAAGATCAGCAATTCGCCGAGAATCATACTCATTCATCTGGCAACCAAATGTTTTAATAAAGAGTTTTCCGCTCATCATATATTCTGACTAGAATTTAGTTTTTTTAGTCTCAAAAACAAATTTATTTTCACTTTTCTTTTGATTAATTGGGCGGGCAAAAACAATTCTTGCTTCAAATAAAAAATTCTATTTTGTCAAAATAAAAATCCCTTTAATCATGCTAACCGAATTACATTAATCAATATCGTTCGATACCTGGATCATTCCATTTTCCACCCTAACTGAAAAGGTTTGAATTGGCTCATAGGCTGGTGCTTGCAAGACCTCTCCTGTTCTAATATCAAATTGAGCTCCATGACGCGGACACTCGACGATGTGGTCGAAAACACACCCGCTTGATATTTCTGAACCATCATGCGTACAAATGTCTTGGATAGCATAAAACTCCCCCGATACATTAAAAATAGCTACTTCCATCCCTTCAAGCTCAAAAACGAAAACTTCACCAGTGTCTATCGTATTGTGATCGACGACATCTACCCACTTAGTCATAACTATATGAGACCAAGCTGTAGCTTTGCCGCTTCATCCATTTGATCCATATCCCATGGCGGATCCCAAACCACGTTCACAACCGCCTCCTCAACCCCGATGACTGATCTTGCTGCTGTTTCAACTTCGCCTGGAAGGCTGCCAGCTACGGGACAGTTAGGGGAAGTTAGGGTCATATCTATCGAAGCAATATTGTCATGAGAAATATCGATAGAGTAAATCAGCCCAAGATCGTAAACATTAACAGGTATCTCAGGATCGTAGACCTCTTTTAGAGCCAATACCACATTATCTCTAAGATCTTTCTCAGAGGAGGGTTTTTCGAAACTTTTAGCACTCACATCCTCATTTAATACATCTTCCATTTGATTGCGATTGCTACCGTTGGGTTCCATTCCGATACTGTCATCCTTAGTCAAATTGCTAACATTACGATCAATAGATAATTGTGATTCGTTCAATTCCAAACTTTCAGCATCGTTGTAATCTTGACTTTTAATATCTCTATTAATATCCCTACTCCCTTTGAAGAAATTTTCAACAAACTTGTCGTATCGTTTTTTTACTCCCATGCTATTCAATCTAGAAAAATATTTAATTATTCGGTTTTTACGGTATCTTCACTACCATCTAGACTGGATAAAAGAGTATGCCAAGCCAAGGTAGCACACTTAACTCGTGCGGGAAATGCTTTAACCCCCGACAAGACTTCGAGCTTGCCAAGATCCAAAGCCTCATTTCCATCTTTATGTTTTCCCGTAACAGATTCGCAAAAAACCTGAAAGTACTCTTTGGCTTCATCCACAGTCCGTCCGGCTAGCACTTCAGTCATTATTGAGGCTGAGGCTGTTGATATGGCGCATCCCTTGCCTTCGAAGCAGATTTTTTCTATAACTGAATCATCGTTCACATACAAATACAGATCTATTTGATCACCACAAAGTGGATTAAATCCTTCACCTGTATGACTCGCATGATCAATAGCTCCCATATTTCTGGGATTACGATTATGATCCATGATTACTTCCTGGTAAAGATCGCGAAGATTAGCCATCAACCAAATAACCCCGTAACTTTATCAATAGCATCAAACAAAATATCTATCTCAGAAAAAGTGTTATACACAGCAAAAGATACCCTTACCGTTGCTGGGACCCCAAAATATTCCATAACCGGCATAGCACAATGATGGCCAGCCCGTACTGCAACGCCCTCATGATCTAGAATCGTACCAACATCATGGGGATGTATATTGTCTAAAGTAAAAGAAAGAATTGCAGATTTATCTAACGCAGTACCAATTATACGAATTTCGGATCTCTCCACGGTTTTTTCCGTCACATATTCGAGCAACTTTTCCTCGTGATTTTGTATTTTCTGAATCCCTAAATTTGTCAAGTACTCTACTGCTGCCCCCAAACCAATTACACCGGCGATATTTGGAGTACCAGCCTCAAACTTGTAGGGTAGATCATTATATTCAGAGCCAGCAAAACACACTTTCTTGATCATGTCGCCACCACCCTGCCACGGAGGCATAGCATCCAAAAGTGATTCCCGACCATAAAGCACACCTATCCCAGTCGGGCCATACAGCTTATGGCCCGAAAAAACAAAAAAATCGCAATCTAAATCCTGCATATCTACAGCCATATGAGGCGCGCTCTGTGCACCATCAACTAATACGATAGCACCTACTTGGTGAGCCATAGCCGTTAATTCTCGTACTGGATTAATCGTCCCCAATGCATTTGAAACGTGAGTAACAGCAACAAGACGTGTTCGCTCATTCAACAAAGTACTAAAACTTTCCAGAATTAATTCACCTTTTTCATTTATGGGTGCAACTTTCAATACAGCTCCTGTCTGTTCACATAGCATCTGCCATGGAACAATATTCGAATGATGCTCCATCTCTGTAACTAAAATTTCGTCCCCGGTAACAATATTTCCAGAACCATAGCTGGATGCCACTAAATTAATACCTTCTGTGGCGCCTCGCACAAATATGATCTCATTAATTGACCTAGCATTAATTAAAGTTGCAATCTTTTCTCTAGCACTCTCATACTGATTTGTAGCACGTTGGCTAAGGGTGTGCACCCCACGATGAATATTAGAGTGATCATTCGAATAATAATCACTTATTGCTTGGATTACATGTCTAGGTTTTTGCGAACTTGCCCCATTATCGAGGTATACCAAAGCATGGTTATTTACTTGTTGCTGAAGGATAGGGAAGTCACTTCGAACCAGTTCCAAATCTAAATCAGTGGCATCTAACACCTTAGATGCGGTCGATGACTTACTTGAAAAATTCATTTTTTTTTACAAGGACCTCTTCGAACCGATTGTTGAGATATTTACGAAAAGATGCTGGTTCCAGTTTATTTAAGACTTCCTTTGCAAAAGCCTGGGTTAGAATTTTTTTAGCATCTAATTTTTTTATACCACGCGATTGCAGATAAAACACTAATTCATCATCTAACTGACCTATGGTTGCACCATGTGCACATCTAACATCATCTGCATAAATTTCAAGCTGTGGCATGCTATCAGCTTCCGCCTGTCGTGACAGCATCAGATTATGGTTCTCTTGTACCGCATTCGTCTGCTGTGCATTGGGCTTAACCTCAATATGCCCACGAAATACACCTCTCGAACTTCCGTCAAGTATTCCTCTATAAACTTGATGGCTAGTTGTATCGGATGCATTGTGGGAAACTCTGGTATCATTATCAATATGCTGGCTCTTATCACCTACATACAAGCCGTTGAGACCAACCTGGGAACCCGCTCCATTTAAATTAACGTTTAAGTCATTACGAACCAAAGCCCCACCAAATGTGATAGTTGTTGTTGAGAGGTGGGCTTCTCGTCCTACTTCAAAAAACGATCCACCAATGTGGAAGCTTTTTAGACTTTCATCTTGAAACTTCACGAAATTAAGTTTTGCTTCGTCTTCGATTACTACTTCTGATACGGCACTAGTCAAACAAGACGTTGGTGACAGCGAGGAATATCGCTCAATCAATGTCGCTTCACTTCTAGTATGAAGCCATACTAAGTTTCTTGGCAAAACTAGCAAATCCTCCTGAGCAGAAGAGATATAAACACATTCTATTGGCTTATCCAATCTAACATCGGGATCAATTTCGATGAAAGCTCCATCAAAAACAAACGCAGAATTGATCGCATTAAATCCATGAGTAGACTCTTGAAGTGCTTTACCTAATTTGTCTTTGATTCTTTGCGAGCTCTGATCCAGTGTCTCAGCGAGACCACGAACCATGACTCCCTTTGGTAAAGCATCACATCGCGAAATTTGTGGAATCCAACGTCCATCTAAGAATAACAACAAATGGGACTCTATTCCTGGAATAATCAAATTATTTATCAATGTTTCATCGAATTGAGATTCAATCATTTGGGGCCTAAACGATTTTCGCGCAATAGACCGAACATCCGTGTATTTCCAATGCTCGTCTTTAGTTTTCGGTAACCCCATTTGTCGAAATCGAGTCAATGCTTCGCGACGATGATTATCAAGCCAATTAATACCGATAGCTGGGAGTGCAGAAGAAACCGAATCATACATTGTCAGATAATCCTCGGATCTATCGCCGCCAGTGCCTAACATACTCTTAACCTGCTTTTGCCAAATCGGAATCACTGGAGTGGCTGTCAATCCACCCATAACCCTTCTCCTCAAGCTCAATCGCAAGAGAACGCCCGCCCGATCTGATAACTTTGCCACCAGCCAATACATGCACTTTGTCTGGAATAATATATTCAAGTAGTCGTTGATAGTGAGTGACCAAAACAAAGCTACGACTTGCGTTTCTTAAAGAATTAACTCCATTTGCTACGACTTTTAACGCATCAATATCAAGACCTGAATCAGTTTCATCCAAAAGAGAAAGAGTTGGCTCGAGCATAGCCATCTGAAAAATCTCATTTCTTTTTTTCTCTCCCCCCGAAAATCCCTCATTCACCGAACGGTAGAGAAACTCTTCTTTCATTTCAAGTAAGCCCAACTTTTCTTTAGCTAATTTTAAAAAATCTATTGCATCCAGTTCTTCCTCTCCTCTCGAGATGCGAACAGAATTCAAAGCTTCTTTTAAGAAATAAACATTAGCAACGCCAGGAATTTCAACAGGGTACTGAAACGCTAAAAAGAGACCTTGTCGCGCTCTTTCTTCCGCTGATAGTTCCAACAAATCATCTTGCTGATAATGGATCGATCCTTCAACAATATTGTAACCATCTCGCCCTGCGATCACATTTGCTAAAGTACTTTTACCCGATCCGTTCGGTCCCATAATCGCATGTACCTCCCCTGATTTTACTTCCAGATTAAGGCCATTAAGAATCATTTTGCCGTCAACTTCAACGGTAAGATTCGAAATCATCAACATATTTTGGTTCCCCTTCTTTACCTAAATCGTGCTTAATTTAGATTTGCTGCCTTAAATTAAGTATCTTGCCTAAAAAAATATTAGCCAACCGACCCTTCTAAACTGATAGAGAGTAGCTTTTGCGCTTCCACCGCAAACTCCATCGGAAGTTCCTTAAATACAGTCTTGCAAAAACCATTGACGATTAACGAGATCGCATCTTCATCTGATAATCCTCTTTGTCGACAGTAAAACAATTGATCTTCTCCTATTTTTGAGGTTGTCGCCTCATGCTCAATTCTGGCAGTTGGATTTTTGACCTCTAAATAAGGATAGGTGTGAGCACCACATTTATCACCCATAAGCAATGAATCGCATTGCGAAAAATTACGGGCGTTTTCGGCATCCTTGATTACTTTGACCAAGCCTCTATAAGCATTTTGGCCAAAACCAGCAGAAATTCCTTTCGAAATAATCGTACTAGTAGTGTCATTCCCAATATGAACCATTTTCGTTCCTGTATCAGCTTGTTGCCTATTGTTAGTTAGTGCAACGGAATAAAATTCGCCTACTGAACGATTACCCTCCAAAAGTACACTGGGGTATTTCCATGTGATTGCTGAACCGGTTTCTACTTGCGTCCAAGAAATTTTTGAATCGTCTCCACGACAGGCGCCACGCTTAGTCACGAAGTTGTAGATTCCACCACGGCCCTCTGCATCTCCAGGATACCAATTTTGTACTGTGGAATACTTAATTTCAGCCCCTCTCAGAGCAATTAACTCTACAACCGCTGCGTGCAATTGGTTTTCATCTCTCATGGGTGCAGTACAACCCTCAAGATAGCTAACATAGCTATCTTCATCAGCGATAATTAAAGTTCTTTCGAACTGGCCTGTATTAAGAGCGTTAATTCGAAAATAGGTTGACAGCTCCATAGGACATCGCACTCCTTTTGGTACATACACAAAAGAGCCATCTGAAAACACGGCCGAATTGAGAGCAGCATAAAAATTGTCACTTGGCGGAACAACCGTACCCAGATACTTGCGCACAAGATCAGGGTATTTTTTTAATGCCTCCGAAAATGAACAGAAGATGATACCCGCTTCAGCAAGTTCTTTCTTAAAGGTTGTGGCCACTGATACACTGTCAAATACAGCATCAACCGCTACGCCAGACAGCATTTTTTGCTCTTCAAGCGGGATACCTAACTTATCATATGTTTCTAGGATTTTAGGATCAACCTCGTCCAAGCTTTTTGGGCCGTCCCCTGTTTTTTGCGGCGCAGAATAGTAACTTATAGTCTGAAAATCTATAGGTAAGTGAGAAACATGCGCCCACTTTGGGGCAGTCATCTTGCCCCAGCGTTTGAAAGCATCTAATCGCCATTCGAGCATAAAAGCGGGTTCGGTTTTCTTGAGGGACAACGTCCTGATAACATTTTCATCTAATCCAGGCGGCAAGGTATCAGATTCTATGTCTGTTACAAAACCTGCTTTATATTCGCCTCCTATTACATTATCTAGTTCTGCGTCTAAAGAATTCATCTAAAAAATAATTACCCGTCGTTATTAATAATTTAAGTTAGTCTGCTAGCTTAGCTCTCGGGAAATGAAACTATTGCATCACCACGTTTTGGATTCCAATAAATCCCTGTTTTCCATCCTGCCTCTGGGCCACTGCTCTAACACGTGGTCGCTCAATTAGATCCAGAAGAGTTATATCATTTAAAAACTGGTAGATTTTTTCACTCAATTCGACCCAAAGCTCATGAGTTAAGCATTCTTCTCCTTGGTGGCAATTGGATCTACCTCCGCACCGAGTTAAGTCAGAGTTTTCATCAACCGCGGATATAATCCCTGCTATAGACACATCTTTTGGATTCCTAGTCAGCCTGTAACCACCCCCAGGCCCTCTAGTCCCACGCACCAAACCACTCTGTCGCAAATTAGCAAATAACTGCTCTAAATAAGACAACGATATTTCTTGTTTGTCCGCTATTTCTTGAAGTGTCACGGGCCTTGAACCCTCATGTAGGGCTAAATCAAGCATAGCTGTTACTGCATATCTACCTCTCGTCGTAAGTTGCATATGATTCATCCTCCCTCTAATTCAGAAGCCTAAAAACCTGCCTATCTAAAACAAAGTCGAATTATAAAGATTTGATAGAAAAAACCAAGTTATTTAATAAGGATTTAATATGCTATTGATTTTATTGTGTATTTAATTGATTGATTTTTTGTAGGTCTTCGTCATGCCGAGCGCCATGACTGCTACTCCACTCACAATTAGGGAAACTGCGAACACCCAAGACGGCATTTGATTAACTTCCCCCACTACACCCATTACCAACCCAATTAATCCAATCAAAAGGATTAAAAAACCTAACGCTATTATCTTTAATTTCAGCCTTCGAACTCTTATCTCTGATCTCAATGAAAATATTTCTTCATGTTGCGAAAAGCGAGCCAATCGCGCTTCCTTTGTTTCCCTTAGAAGCTCAGAACCCATAGTTGACAATTTTGGGATCATCGGGACAAGTCGAGGCAGCTCCTGTCGCAAATCTTTTAATATAGCTGCTGGGCCAATTTGATCCTTGACCCATCGCTCGAGATAAGGCTTAGCAGTCTCCCACAGATCTAACCCTGGATATAACTGCCGACCTAAACCCTCAATATTAAATAAGGTTTTTTGCAACAAAATTAACTGTGGTTGTATTGGCATATTGAATCGTCTTGCTGTCTGAAATAATCGCACAACCAATCTCGCAAAAGATATTTCACTTATAGGCTTAGCAAAAATTGGCTCACAAACTGTACGAATAGCTGCTTCAAATTCATCAACACGTGTATCAGGCGGAACCCAACCTGCCCGAATGTGCGCTTCCGCAACCCTGCGATAGTCTCGATTGAAGAAAGCAAGAAAATTTTCTGCCAGATACTGTTTGTCTTCATCACCCAACGTGCCCATAATTCCGAAATCCACTGCTTTATATTGACCATCTAAACCAACAAAAATATTACCTGGATGCATGTCTGCATGGAAAAATCCATCCCTAAAAGCTTGCGTGAAAAAGATCTCTACGCCATTATGAGCCAACGTACGAAGATTAATTCCCGCTTCTTGTATAGCCCTAACATCTCGAATCGGTATACCAGCAACCTCTTCCATAACCATCACACTGCGTCGAGTATGCTCCCAATATACTTTGGGGACATAAATGATCTCCGAATCTGAAAAATTACTCCTTAATTTTGAAGCATTAGAAGCTTCCCGCATTAAATCAAGTTCGTCATTAATTGTTTTTTTATATTCATTGACTAATTCTATTGCACGGAGTCGCCGTGCCTCTGAAAAGCATCTTTCAGAAACACGAGCAAGGAGAAAAAGTAACTGGATGTCTCTGTTGATTACCTCCTCAACATCAGGGCGGAGTACCTTAACTATAACTTCAGTTCCATCATGAAGTCGCGCCCGATGTACTTGTGCAACAGATGCCGAGGCAACTGGAACGCTCTCAAAAAAAGAAAAATAGTTTTCAAGTGATTCCCCATACGCCTGTTCAATAAGATCTTTTGCGAGCTGCCCCGAAAATGGGGTCACATCATCTTGTAGTTTAGTTAACTCAATCGCTAACTCCTCTGGTATTAAATCAGGTCGCGTTGATAACATTTGGCCAAATTTAATAAATACCGGGCCAAGATCTTCTAGAGCTTTGCGCAATCTATAACTTTTACCAGGCCTATCTTTTCCTTTAGGGAAAATTATTCTAGTGATAAATATAACGCGGGCAACACTGTATAAAATGTTTTTCGGAACGAATTCGCCTAGATCATATTTCAAAAAAATACGAACGATGCGAATCAACCGGGGAGTATTGCTTAAGACTTTAAGCATTGACAATGCCTATTACAAATAATTGTGGGAGAGTAACCGCATTTCTAACTTTAAAACGTCTTCCGCAAGCTGATTTACCCTAGAGAAATGCTTTTCAGTCTGCTCTCGGGTCAGAAGCAAAGTGCTCTCACGCTGAAAATAATCAGAAATATTTTTAATTAGCTCTGACTTGGCGTTATCTTGCCAACCTTTGATCATGCTCGCTCCCCAAAAAATATTATGCGTAAAGCAATCACCAACAAATTTTGACATCCCCTCTTCCCAATCTGGCTGGAAATTAGAAAGAAACTGCTCAACTTCGATTACAATATCAGTGTCTCCATCAATATCCTCTACCAGCCTGGACCAGAAAATAGATCTTGACGAAACTTTCAGCCTCTGGGTGGGAAAAGTACTCATCCGCACTGTTACATCTGGGGGACCAGCAGCATCTGGCAGTATTCCTACTTGACCATTCTGCACTCTAAGAAAAAAAAGCAGCTCATCTTTAAATTCTAATCTTATGAGGCTACCATCAAGGGGAGCAAGTTTCGAAGTGATGTCTGGATCCATAGAAAGCAACTGGTTAGTGACGAATTCGATAAAGGAATCAATAGGTTGAGTCGGTAAAAACGAAAAATATGTTTTGTTTCTCATGATCCGATCAAGTAATTAGTATCGAAAACCAAGATGAATACAAACAATTCCGCCTGTTAAATTTGTGTAGGTGACATCCTCAAAACCAACATCTTTCATCATATTCTTTAATTTATCTTGGTTAGGATGTCGTCGAATTGATTCAACAAGATAACGATAACTTTCTTCATCGCTAGCTACTGCTCGACCGAGTCTAGGTATGATCGAAAAGGAATACTGATCGTAAATTTGTTTCAAGGTTTTAGATGATGGTTCGGAAAATTCTAGTATGAGAATCCTACCACCTGGCTTCAGGACTCGAAACATCGAACGGAGAGAAGATGAAATACGAGAGATGTTCCTTAGTCCGAAGCCTATACTAACGCAATCAAAGTATTGATCCTTGAAGGGCAATTTTTCTGCGTTACACAAAGTGTAATCCACATTTTTAATATATCCTTTATCGACCATTTGCCGCATCCCTTTCGCTAACATTGGTTGACTGATATCGACCGAAACAACTCTTCCTCCTTCTCCCACGCGCTCTATCAAACGTTTGGTTAAATCCCCACTTCCCGCTGCCACATCTAAAACTTTATGACCTTTTCTTACACCACTTTGCGTTATTGCAATATTTTTCCAAATTCTATGGAGACCAAATGACATCAAATCGTTCATCAAGTCATACTGATCGACCACCGAACTGAATACACTTTTTACTAACTTTGTTTTCTCTAGTTCGGAAACTTCCCTGAAGCCAAAATAAGATTTGTTATTTTTTTTTTGTTCCGCCATTTCGCTGTTACGCTGACACCATCATCATATTAATTATTTCCGCCGTTATGTTTCTCTCAGCGTCTCGCAGTCCTTTTTTTAGATGAAACCTTTTTAATTTTTTTCTTAGTGGTAGTTTTCTTGGCTACTTTTTTCTTAGTGGTAGTTTTCTTGGCTACTTTTTTCTTAGTGGTAGTTTTCTTG
>CAYFJI010000010.1:0-14826 GCA_964343365.1 uncultured Acidiferrobacteraceae bacterium | reverse complement strand
GCGATTTCATTAATAGATAGATTTTTTGGTTGGCTCACCGCAACAACACCATCCACAGAAACTGAAGATTTATGTCTAGAAACTTTGTGAAGAGTATCTGGAACAACTTTTTTATCTAACGGTCGGATTTCAATATCAACAATCTCACAAAAGAATTTGAATATTTCTTTCATACCCACATCAGATGGAAGCGTTCTTAATTTATGTTGGGCTTTATAATAAGAGATCAAGGGGGCAGTCTCTTCCTCATATGCTTCAAGCCGTCGGCCTACTGATTGCGCATTATCGTCGGTGCGATGGCCAAGATTTTTTGATTCACATTGATCACATATACCTCGTTTTTTTGTTGGTGAGAAATAACGATTGTAAATTGCGCCGCAATTTTCGCAGACTATGCGACCCGAGAGTCGCTTGACCAAAATTTTTTGATCTAAGGAGAAATGAAGGGCTAACTGTAATGGACGATTTACCCATCCGAGGCGGGTATCAAGCTCCTGTGCCTGTGGAATATTTCTAGGGAACCCATCCAGGATGAAGCCTCTGCGACTTTCGGGACTTCTCAATTTAGCAACCACGGCATCAATAACTATTTCATCAGAAACTAAATCCCCGGATTTCATCGTACTGGCTATTTTCTTTCCAATAGGTGTCTTCTCCAAAACATTTGCTCGAAGTATTTCGCCAGTAGAGATATGTGGAACCTTATAATTGTCAGCTACCATTCTCGCTTGGGTCCCCTTTCCTGACCCTGGTGGGCCCAATAGAACAATTCTCATAATTGTTTTCCTGCTATAGTGTGCGTAGTCATTGAGGTCTAATCCTAACACTTACCGATCGTTAACCGGGTGCGTAACCTACGTCTGGTTGGGTCCAGATGTCAATCAAAAACTCAAATTAAGCGGCCTGACCCAATTAAGCCTATTTTGCCAAATCTACGAAGAAAATTGTAATGCTCATCACCAAGAATGTAGACTCTGCGGGTTAGGATTGCAAGCAATCGATCAACAATTGAAGAGGCTAAGCTATGAGTCAATTGAGAAATATATTTTATGCGCAGTCGGGTGGCGTTACTTCCGTAATCAACGCGAGTGCCTGTGGGGTAATTGAAGCCGCTCGCGATAAACGACGACAAATCGGCAAAGTGTTTGCTGGGCGTAATGGAATTATCGGCGCTTTGACAGAAGATCTTATTGATACAAGTTTAGAAACTAAAAAAAATATTGCGGGTTTATTACATACACCATCTGGAGCATTTGGAAGTTGCCGCTACAAATTAAGGAGCTCTTCTGAGAGTCGAGCAGAATATCAAAGATTAATTGATATATTCCGTGCACATAATGTTGGCTACTTTTTTTATAATGGTGGCGGTGACTCTGCCGATACATGCCTTAAAGTATCTCAAATCTCACAGACTATGGGGTATCCAATCCAGGCTATACATATCCCTAAGACAATTGACAATGACCTACCTATAACTGACAGTTGCCCCGGTTTTGGTTCTGTTGCTAAATATGTTGCAGTCTCAACTCGTGAGGCCAGTTTTGATGTAGCTTCAATGGCGAAGACTTCGACAAAAATTTTCATATTTGAAGTAATGGGACGTCATGCTGGTTGGATAGCTGCAGCCGGTGCGATGGCTTCAATCAATTCTGATTTGCCGATCATTATTCTATTTCCAGAAATAGCTTTTAGCCTGCGCAATTTTATCAATGCAGTTCAAAAAAAAGTTAAAAGATTTGGGTTTTGTTCCATTGTAGTGTCAGAAGGAGCACGTAACTCTGATGGCAGCTTTCTCGCGGATCAAGGATCACAAGACGCTTTCGGTCATGCTCAGCTAGGAGGTGTAGCACCTGTTGTAGCCGGACTTATTAAAAAAGAACTAAATTTGAAATATCACTGGGCCGTGGCTGACTATTTACAAAGATCCGCGAGACATATAGCTTCCAAAACTGATGTTGAACATGCTTATGCTGTAGGAGAAGCCGCCGTTAGTTTAGCGCTTAAGGGAAAAAACTCTGTTATGGCCTCGATTTATAGAACCTCAAACGATCCCTATCGTTGGAAAATAACCGAAGCTCCTTTGACAAAAATTGCCAATCGCGAAAAAATGATGCCCCGAAGCTTTATCAGTCGAGATGGCTTTGGTATCACTGCGCGATGCCGAGAATACCTCGCACCCCTCATACTCGGTGAAGACTATCCGCCATTTAAAAATGGGTTGCCTGACTACCAAAAACTCAAGAATATTTCGGTAAAAAAGAAACTTAAAGAAGAGTTTTCGATAAGCTAAAAAATTCTAGAGCATCTATTTACGTTTTATTTGATGATAATCTTTTCTCTTCACGAAATTAGCTCTTCATTTGTTTCGCACATCAATTCTATTGATTCACTATAATTGTTATTATTTTGATTATGAATAACCTACACCCAAATCCCATTCTTGGAATCATCGGAGGTAGCGGTCTGTATGGCATTGATGGATTGGATAATACCAAATGGCATCAGATTAATAGCCCATTTGGGCGCACTTCTGATCATTTACTTTCTGGCACCATCGGCGACCAACGTGTAGTCTTCCTGCCAAGACATGGTAGAGGGCACCACTTGAGTCCTTCGGATATAAACTACCGAGCAAACATTGATGCTCTAAAAAGAACTGGTGTTACCGATATAATTTCATTGTCAGCTGTCGGATCTTTCCGGGAAGATCTGTATCCCGGTAAATTTGTCATCGTTGAACAATTTATTGATCGAACTTTTGCTAGACAGAAAAGTTTTTTCGGAGAAGGAATGGTAGCCCATGTTTCTATGGCAAATCCAGTAAACAAGCGCCTAGGGGATTGGTGTGAAGACGCGTGCAAAAAAGAGAAAATATCCATGAAGCGTGGTGGCACCTATCTAGTGATGGAAGGACCACAGTTTTCGACTAAAGCAGAATCCAACATTTATAGAAACTGGGGTTGCGATGTAATCGGCATGACAAATATGCCTGAGGCAAAGCTGGCGCGCGAGGCTGAAATCCCATACTGCACTATAGCTATGGTGACAGATTATGACTGCTGGCATCCCCATTTCGACACCGTTAATGTTGAAAAAATTGTTCAGGTTTTAGCAGAAAATGCCGAAAAGGCAAAAACTCTCGTAAAATGTGTCGCAAACAAAATGCAGGCGCGACCAGCGATTTGCCCTTCGGGGGACGATAATGCCTTGGAGAATGCCCTAATTACCGCTGCGGATGCTAGAAACCCGGAACTCCTCCAAAAGCTGGACGCTATCGCTAGACGAGTCTTAAATAAGTAAGGACCTATGGAAATAGGCAAACTTATTCGTTCTATTCCTGATTATCCTAAACCGGGGGTGATCTTTAGAGATATAACAACCCTGCTTGAAAATGCCGAAGGCTTCGGTTTAGTAGTTGAAGAACTAGCCCGGCCATTTTATATAAAGCAAATAACGCACGTGGTGGGCATCGAGGCTCGTGGCTTTATCATTGGTGGCGCTGTCGCTCACAAACTATCCGCTGGCTTTGTTTCCATTCGCAAAAAAGGCAAACTGCCATGGCAAACAAAATCCATTCAATATGACCTCGAGTATGGAACCGATGAAGTTGAAATACATCTGGATAGCCTAACAAAAGATCACGCAGTCCTAATAATAGACGACCTGATAGCAACCGGTGGGACCGCCTGCGCTGCTGCGCGACTTATCCATGACAGCGGCGCAAAAATATTAGGTGCTAGCTTTGTCATCGATTTACCAGACTTGGGGGGCAGGAAAAAAGTGGAAACATTGGGAATTAAAGTAAGAACTATTACCAGTTTTAGAGGGGAATGAAAGTATCCCAAATTTATTAATTTTAAATTTCTGGGACGATCAACGGATCTCTTCGAGCTTTTTTTCTAATTTTATTTATGACTTTCAGAATCCTAGAACGCCGAACGAACCAGAGTTCTAGGCGCCGTTTGCCCGGAAAGTCTAATAAAGATAATCCTATGACAAGCGTTAAAATGCCCTGGCCTGGCAAAATCAACATAGCTAACCCTAAAATAATTAGACCAATCCCTCCTAGATTTCTTAGAATTTTAGGGAATATATATAAAAATGGATGGTGATTTTGCCAAGAAATATTATCAAGAGTACGTTTTTGAAAAAAATAATCCGGACTCATTCGGATTACGGCAACTACTACGCCTATCGCATATATAACAGAGGTTAGTATCGACACCACAGCTAGTATCGCAATTAACGAGGAATGGGTTGTAGCCCATTCAACCAAACCAAAGATGCTTTCCATGACTCAATTGTAAACTTTAAAGGTTGAATTAATAAAGTGGGGCTTGAGAAATTAGTTTGTTAGCAGCACGAAACATATGGTTTGTCCGAGGTAATGTAAAAAAGATAGGATATTCATTAAATCAAGAATTTTGAACCTAAGTATGATAAAAAAATTTAGATTCCTGTCATCAAACCTAAAGATTGCACAAAAGAGGTATCACAATTAGACGTTAAACTACACATCGGTGGGGGACAGAAACACATACACATTATCAATATTCATCCCCGATAGTAAGTCAAATAACTATTATATCTATAAAGAGATTGATGGAATTTGAGATACAAGGAAACCCTTAATTGAAACAAACCTGCGTTTGCATAAATCCGTTTTGTTTTGCTATCGATTAGACTATGTGGAGTTGCCTACCACACCTGCATTAAAAGTTCAATCACACCGTAATAACGCCATTTAAAAACACTAAAAAGGAGTCCGAAAATCTACTGGCATTTAACCACGTGATTTAAGGTCGCGAATTTCCTGATGTTTCCGCTAATTCTAAACAACTGGTTGACCAGCACAAGATGTTGGGCGTATTCTCTACACGTGGCTACTAGATATGGTGGTTGTCAGTAGGCGCGATTAATTCGGCGACGAAGACGAGCGAAGCTCTCCGAATTTAAAACCATAACAACTTTTGCCACTTAAATGCGTAACGAGGAGCTGGATGTGCCACTTAAAGTTGAAGATTTAAATTTTTCGGAAACAAGAGCAAAACATACTCCTACAACTTCCGATGTCGCTTACCAAACCGCATCGATAGATATCTGGGATAAAAAATATCGACTTAAATCTAAAGACGGTGTAGCACTAGATGAGACCATCGATGATACTTTGCAACGAGTAGCCCGAGCTTTAGCTGATGTTGAAGAAACTGAAACAAAACGCCAAGAATGGTTTAAACATTTTTTTTGGGCGCTAAAGAACGGTGCGATACCTGCCGGCCGGATAATCTCAAATGCAGGGGCCCAAGAACATAAGCCAGCCACAAGCACCATAAATTGCACTGTATCAGGGGTTATTCCTGACTCTATGGATGGAATTCTATCGGCAGTACATGAAGCTGGACTAACACTAAAAGCAGGATGTGGCATTGGTTATGAGTATTCAACTTTGCGACCTAAAGGCGCTTTCGTTAGTGGAGCTGGGGCGTACACCTCCGGCCCTCTATCTTTCATGGATATATTCGATGCCATGTGCTTTACGGTCTCTTCAGCTGGTGGGCGTCGCGGAGCTCAAATGGGTACATTCGATATTAGACACCCAGACATTGAGGAATTTATTAGCGCTAAACGCGAAGACGGTAGGTTGAGACAATTTAATTTGTCATGCTTAGTGACAGAAGAATTCATCGCAGCTGTGAGAACTGGCGCCGATTGGGATTTAATGTTCCCTGCCGCAGAAAACGAAATAGAAGATCCTAACACAACAATTGTCTGGCAATACTGGCCATCAAAAGAGGGTTACACAGTTAACGAAAAAGGCGAGGTAGCCTGTAAAGTCTACCGCACTGTGCCAGCAAAAAAACTGTGGAACAAAATCATGACATCCACTTATGACTTCGCAGAACCTGGCTTCATATTAATTGATCGAATAAATGAAATGAACAACAATTGGTTTTGCGAAGACATACGAGCTACGAATCCTTGTGGAGAGCAACCATTACCGCCCTACGGTAGTTGTTTATTAGGCTCGATTAATTTGACACATTTTGTTGAGAATGCGTTTACTAAAAGCGCGGAGTTTGACTGGGTAGCATTTCGAAAAGTTGTGGCCGTATTTTCTCGAATGCTTGATAACGTTGTTGAACTTCATGGGCTGCCATTAAATGGGCAAGCTTCCGAAATTCACTATAAACGAAGGCATGGCATGGGATTCCTGGGACTGGGATCAACATTTGTAATGCTCAGAATGAAATACGGAGAAAAAGAATCTCTCCAATTCACAGAACGTGTCGCGCGTGAAATGGCAGAGGTGGGTTGGCAAACAGGGCTAGAGCTAGCGCGGGAAAAAGGTCCGGCCCCTGTCATGATAGACGAATTTGAAGTTACCCCCGAGATGTTGATTCGAAGACCTGAAATGAAAAAAGATGGGTATCAAGTAGGAGATAAGGTTAAAGGATCGGTGCTTATGGGCCAATACAGTCGTTATATGCAACAGTTTCCATCCTCCCTAAGAAATGCCATCGCGAGGGAAGGGGTGCGCTACAGTCATCATACTTCTATAGCTCCCACGGGCACTATTAGCCTATCTCTAGGCAATAACGCTAGTAATGGAATTGAGCCGTCTTTTGCTCATTTTTACTCTAGAAATATAATCCGAGAAAATCGGAAAACGAAAGAAAAAGTTGATGTTTTTTCATATGAATTACTTGCTTACAGGCACTTAATTGATGCGAGTGCTGGTCACTCAGAAAATACCGAAACCGAACTTCCTGATTACTTCTTAACAGCCGAATCTGTTGAACCTAAACAACATGTTGATGTACAAGCAGCCGCTCAAAAATGGATCGATTCATCAATCTCTAAAACAGCTAACGTGCCAACCGACTTCCCTTTTGAGGATTTTAAAGACATATATTTGTACGCACAGGAAAAAGGATTGAAGGGCTGCACTACCTTCCGATTTAATCCGGAAGCTTTCCAAGGAGTTTTAGTAAAGAATGAAGACTTAGAGAAAACGACTTACCGTTTTGTACTTGAAAACGGGGAAGTTGTGGAAGCGAAGGGTAACGAAGAAATTGAATATGATGGAGAAATCCATTCCGCAGCAAATTTATATGATGCGCTTAAAGAAGGATACTACGGAAGATTCTAGTAGAAGTCGAACTCTCAAATAATGGCTATAAAAATAAAAACAAAGATTAGCGGTTATGAAGTCTTAACGGAATCAAAAGACGAAAAGCAAACCGAGTTAAAAAAGGATGAGCTATTCTTACCAGCCGAACCTAATCAAGTCCCCGCTAATGTTGTGCAAATGCACGAAAAAGTCGAGAGACCAGAAATTCTGGTTGGTAGCACTTATAAAATTAAAACTCCTCTATCTGATCATGCGCTATACGTGACCATAAACGATATTGTACTCAATCCCGAAACTCCTTATGAAAAACGGCGACCTTTTGAAATTTTCATCAATTCAAAAAACATGGATCATTTTCAATGGATCGTGGCACTAACTCGGATTGTGTCTGCAGTATTCCGGAAGGGAGGTGACGTTACTTTCTTGGTCGAAGAACTTCGGAGTGTGTTTGATCCACAAGGTGGATATTTTAAGAAAGGAGGAAAATATACTCCATCGTTAGTTGCAGAAATTGGCGATGCAATAGAAGCGCATATGCGAATGATTGGGATGATCCAGGATGATAAGATCGAACCTTATCAACAAAAATTAATTGATGATAAGCGTCGTGAGTTCCAAAATAGAACCTCTAGACAAGATTTTTCAGAAAAACGCGATTCATCCACCACCTTCCCAGATGGTTCGCAGCTATGTACCAAATGTCATACTAAAGCCATGGTGCTACTTGATGGATGTATGACTTGTCTAAACTGTGGTGATTCAAAATGTGGTTAACGGAGCCACCCTCCATGAACCAAAGAACTATAACGCGCGATCAATAGGAAAATTGATTGTGCTGATCACAAGATGCATAAGGTCTTTTTAACAGCTAGTAACAACTTTTTGTTGATTTTTACTAATCTGATTTACCTTCTACCAACATTACGTACTGTAGCAAGATAAAAAATACCGCGGCCGCAGCCTATGAAGACCGCCTTATTCATCCGCCAATTAAACCCTGCGTCGGAGAAAAAATGAGTAAAACAAAAACTTTCGGATTTGACACGCTAACATTACATGCTGGTCAACGTCCTGACCCCACAACCGGAGCGCGCGCAACCCCTATTTTTCAAACTGCTTCTTTCGTATTTAAGAATGCGGAACAAGCTGCTTCAGTTTTTAATGTAGAACGAGCGGGTCATGTGTACTCCCGAATAACAAATCCCACTAATGCTGTTCTAGAGGAAAGAATCGCTGCACTAGAAGGCGGTGTTGGGGCAATTGCAACCGCAAGTGGTCAAGCAGCCTGTCATTTAGCTATAGCCACTCTTATGGGCTCCGGCTCACATATCGTTTCATCCAGATCTATTTATGGTGGAACTCACAACTTACTAGATTACACATTAAGAAGGTTTGGTATTGAAACAACTTTTGTCGATCCTAGAAAACCAGCCGAGTTTTGTAATGCGATAAGACCAGAAACTAAACTCCTCTTCGGCGAGACTCTCGGAAACCCGGGTTTAGAGATTTTGGATATTCCAGAAATAGCGAAAATTGCGCATGAGCATTCCCTACCACTGATGATGGACTCTACGTTTACAACACCTTATCTTTGTCGCCCCTTCGACCATGGCGCAGATATTGTCTTTCACTCAGCAACAAAATTTCTAAGTGGTCACGGGGTTGTCATTGGAGGTCTACTGGTCGACAGTGGTTGTTTCGACTGGAAAGCGTCTGGCAAATTCCCAACTTTGACAGAACCCTATCCCGGCTTCCATGATATGAACTTTGCTGAGGAGTTTGGGCCCGCTGCATTTATTAGCCGAGCTCGAAGAGAGGGGGCTCGTGATTTCGGTGCTTGTATGAGCCCAACAACAGCTTTCCAAGTGTTACAAGGAATGGAAACTTTACCATTACGTATGCGTCAACACGTGACTAATACAAGAAAAGTGGTCAAATTTCTTTCACAACATGACGGAGTGGAATCAGTAAGTTATCCTGAACTAGATGATCATCCTGATAAGGATCTAGCAAAAAGACTTATGCCTAATGGCTGCGGCGCGGTGTTCAGTTTCACTATAAAAGGTGGTCGAGCTGCTGGGCAGCGATTTATCGAAAAAGTTGATTTGTTGTCACACCTTGCTAATGTGGGTGACGCTAAATCCTTGGTCATACATCCAGCTAGTACAACCCATCATCGTATGGATTCTAAAGCCTTGCACGCTGCTGGGATTTCTGAAGGACTCATTAGATTATCGGTAGGCCTTGAAGACATAGATGACCTCTTGCAAGATATTGATAAGGGACTTCAAGCATCTCAAAAAACTTGAGAGACAAATAACCATGCATTTTAATATCGGTGAAAAACGTATCTTTAGTTATACCGGCTCTCGACAACATCAAGAATCCTTTAAATCAGTCGTTTTTGTGCATGGGACTGGAATGGATCACACTGTTTGGTTACTACCGGCTCGTTTTTTTGCACATCATCAATACAATGTCTTGGCAGTGGACTTACCAGAACATGGCCAATCCTCCGGGCCGCCAGCCCTAACGATTGAGGAAATGTCTGATGACGTGATTTCTGTGATGGACGCCGCGAGAATTGAAACTGCTTCTCTGGTAGGTCACAGTATGGGATCCCTCGTCACTCTAGCGTTAGCTGCTAGACATCCCGATCGAGTTCGATCCCTTAGTTTGATCGGCACTGCGGTTCCTATGAACGTTCACAAATCACTACTGAATAATGCTGCCCAAAATGATCACACAGCCATCGATATGCTGACGTATTGGGGTTACAGTAAGGCAGCTCAGCTAGGTGGAAACGAAAATCCTGGAATTTGGATGGTAGGCGCAACAATGAGGCTTTTAGAAAAAGCAAAAACAGCCGTAATTTACAATGACCTTAAGGCTTGCGAACAATATATTGATGGGTGTAAACACGCTGCGAAAATACAATGCCCTACTCTTTTGATTCTAGGAAACAAGGATATAATGACTCCATCTAAAATCGGAAAAGAGATGGCTCAGATCATAACTAACTCACAGGTCGAGCTGCTCGATGGAGCTGGTCATTCTCTGATGTCAGAACGACCGAATGATATTTTGGACGCACTTATAAAAATTGTCTGATTGCTGTAAATTCTAGAAACACAATTAGTATCAAAAAAAGAAAGCCCCACTTTGTGCAGGGCTTTCTTCGTAAACATCTAACAAATAGTGGTTTGACGATTTCTACATCATACCACCCATACCACCCATACCACCCATACCACCCATATCTCCACCACCTGGCATTGGCATTGCGGGTTTGTCTTCCGGCAGTTCACTAACCATTGCCTCAGTAGTTATCATTAAACCAGCAATGGATGCTGCATTTTGCAAAGCAACTCGAGTAACTTTGGTTGGATCAAGAATACCCATAGCCATCATGTCACCGTATTCGCCCGTACTGGCATTGTACCCATAATTACCCTCATTTTCAGCCACATTATTTAAGATAACTGAACCTTCTTCTCCAGCATTAGCAACAATCTGACGAAGTGGTTCTTCCACCGCTCGTTTAATTATGCGTATGCCTGTTTCCTGATCTGGGTTATCAACCTTGGCATCAGAAATAGCACTTGCGCAACGCACCAATGCTGTTCCTCCGCCAGGCACAACACCTTCTTCTACGGCTGCTCTAGTTGCATGCAAAGCATCTTCGACTCGAGCTTTTTTCTCTTTCATCTCCACTTCAGTGGAAGCACCGACTCGAATAACTGCTACACCGCCTGCTAATTTTGCAACACGCTCTTGCATCTTCTCTTTGTCATAATCAGAAGTAGCTTCTTCAATTTGTACACGAATCTGATTTACTCGACCCTCAATATCATCTTTGCTGCCCGCTCCATCAATAACAGTCGTGTTTTCTTTGCTTATTTGCACGCGCTTTGCATTACCGAGGTCCTCAAGACTGGCTCCTTCTAAACTCATACCAACCTCTTCTGAAATGACCTGACCACCTGTTAGAATTGCTATATCCTGTAGCATAGCCTTACGCCGATCACCAAAACCTGGCGCTTTGACAGCACACACTTTCACAATGCCACGAATATTGTTAACCACTAACGTTGCCAGAGCTTCACCGTCTACATCCTCAGCAATTACCAACAGCGGCCTACTAGCCTTAGCAGTAGCTTCCAAGATAGGCAAAAGATCGCGGATGTTAGATATTTTCTTGTCGTGGATCAGAATCAAAGGATTTTCTAGATCTGCTTGCATACCATCTTGATCGTTTATGAAATATGGCGACAGATAACCACGATCAAACTGCATACCTTCCACAACTTCTAGCTCGTTTTCTAAGGTTTTACCTTCCTCAACTGTAATAACTCCCTCTTTTCCAACCTTTTCCATTGCCTCAGCAATAATACCGCCCACTGATTCATCGGAATTGGCGGAAACCGTTCCAACTTGGGCAATTTCAGTATGATCAGAGCACGGTTTGGAGAGATTTTTCAGTGCCTCAGTCGCAGCCGCTACACCTTTATCAATACCTCTCTTAAGATCCATGGGGTTCATCCCAGCAGCAACACCCTTTAGCCCTTCTTGCAAAATAGATTGGGCTAGAACCGTCGCGGTTGTAGTACCGTCTCCTGCTACATCTGAAGTCTTAGATGCGACCTCTTTAACCATCTGAGCGCCCATGTTTTCAAGTTTATCTTTCAGCTCAATTTCTTTCGCAACTGAAACACCGTCTTTAGTAACGGTAGGTGCGCCGAAGGATTTATCTAGTATTACATTTCGACCCTTTGGGCCGAGAGTCACTTTTACGGCATCTGCCAACACATTCACGCCCCGTAATTGAGCATTCCGTGCAGCCTCGCCGAATTTAACGTCTTTAGCAGCCATTTTTTATTTGTCCTCTAGTGGATATAGTAGATAACTGGTTGTCACAACATAGTATGGATTTCACAGATTTAACCCTCAATGACACCCATAATGTCGTCTTCGCGCATAACAAGAACGTCTTCGCCCTCTACCTTGACTTCGGTACCAGAATATTTGCCAAAAAGCACCTTGTCACCGGCCTTGACGTCAAGCGCGCGCACTTCCCCATTGTCTTGAACCTTGCCGTTTCCAACCGATAGTACTTCCCCAGTCATCGGTTTTTCGGCAGCGGTGTCCGGGATTACAATGCCGCCAGCGCTCTTATTGTCCTCTTCGATGCGTCGCACGACTACACGATCATGCAGCGGTCGAATCTTCATCGGATATTTCTCCTAAGTATTTGATTATTGTAAATTTAAGAGAATGCCAAAAAATATTAGCACTCTCTTCGCTTGAGTGCTAAATATAGGGCCTAATCTCCGAAAGTCAAGCGCTACAGGTTATTTACTCGTCAATTCTTTCAAATTTACCATCAATAGAACACTCAGACTCTGAATTATTTGGCCTTATATTTGAGAATTTCCAAATACCACGGCGCAGTAGAAATACAATTAGCTTGCGTCTAAGGGGTGGGATTAAGACCAAAAACCCCATTAAATCGGTGAAAAACCCTGGTGTTATAAGAAAAGCCCCTGCTACTAAAAGAAACGCTCCTTCTAACAATGGCAGAGCTGGTAATTGACTTCGGGATATTGATGACTGAAAAGTACGCCAAGTTGCTATTCCTTGCAGCCTAACTAATCGAGCTCCAACAATTGCAGTCGAAACTATTAGTAGGATTGTCCAAAGCATCCCGATATGAGATCCGATCTCCACAAGTAGAAAAATTTCCGCTAAAGGAATGACCAAGAATAAAATGAAGATTCGCATCGATTTAAAGGCTACCGTAAAAAATTAGTTGGAAGTCACTGAAACAGCCCATATCTTAAACATAACTAAGACTTAATAAAGAATGATGCAAGCGTTCACCCAATCAATACGAGATGTGAGATATTCTTTGATCTATTCATCAACCAGAGTTTATCGGAAGTTGCAAAATTATGCTCTCAAACGAATTTGATGCATTTTCCCCAACATTTTCTGAAATGTCGCTGCATTTTCTTAAGAAAATAGCTCTATTCTCAATTATCTCTTGTGCCACATTCTTCTTAATTGGAGATTGTCAGGCCCAAGAACAAACCGAACACGACTCTGGAATCCAAAAAATCAGGTCCTTTCTAACGAAAAGCGAAGGCAGTAATCGTTTTCTAAATGTCGATGATGCTTTCAAGATCAGTCTCGAAAGTACCGATGAAGGCATTATTCTTGGTCGCTTTGATGTCGCAAAAGGGTATTATCTTTACCGCAACAAAATTGCTTTTGACAAAACTGATGGTAACGTTGATATAGGACGTTACTCCTTACCTCCAGGGCGGGTAATAACAGACGAATACTTTGGAGAGGTCGAAATATATGAGTCCTCATTAATCTTTACTCTACCCTTAAGCCTTTCCGACGATTGGAATAGTTCTACCCCAGGAAATATCGCGATAACTATCAATTATCAAGGTTGTGCGAAAAATGGTATTTGTTACCCGCCACAAGAAAAAACCTTCTTTATCTCCTTATCCACAAAAGTACTAGATGCAGCTCAATCGAGCATTAACTCTACAGATCGTGTTTCAACCGACTATGTTACGATAATGAGATATCTCGCTGTTGCTTTCGTCGCGGGACTACTACTTAGCTTTACACCCTGCGTCCTTCCACTAATACCTATACTCTCTAGTGTCATAGCAGGCCAGGGTCGTAACATAAATCATAGACGAACAGGAATGCTTTGTATTGCATATGTTTTAGGCACCGCTACTACCTATACTGCGATAGGAATCGTTGCTGGCACAACAGGAGATCAATTACAAGCTTACTTTCAAAACTCTTGGGCAATCGGTACAGTTAGTTTTATCCTAGTATTAATGGCTTTATCGCTATTCGGCATTTTTAAACTACAAATGCCAACATCAATTCAATCAAGAATCTTGGCCAACAAAAATCAATTTACTAGCGGTACCATAGTCATGACCTTTATGCTAGGAACGTTCTCCGCACTCGTCGTCGGCGCATGCGTTTCACCAGTGCTTATATCTGTTCTCACTATTGCGATTCTTAAGGGCAATCCAGTTCTCGGTGGTGGTTTAATGTTTTCAGTATCGATCGGAATGGGGGTTATTTTAGTCAGTGTTGGATTTGGTGCTAGCTACTTTTTGCCAAAAGTTGGGCGATGGATGGAACATGTCCAAATAATTTTTGGCCTCATACTGTTAGGTGTTTCAATCTATATTTTAGTAGCAATACCGTCCGTGCCAATATTGGCACTCTGGACAATATTGTTGTTCATTACAGCTGGATATTTCACCTGGCATACAATCTACACAAAAAATTTTCTTAGAAAGATTACAAGTACAGCGATTGCAGTTATTTTCGCTGGTTACGCATTGCTCGCACTTATCGGAAGCATAAATGGTAAGCGAGATATATTCGAACCTGCATATCTGATCTTTCAGGAAAAGGGTATCGCTTCCTATATAAACCCAACTGAGCAAGAAGAAATTAACTTCAAAATAATTACTACGATAAACGCATTAGACCAGAATCTACGTATGGCTAAAAATGAAAACAAGCCGGTTCTAATTGATTATTATGCTGAATGGTGCCTGGATTGTGTGCGGATGAAGAACACTACATTTCAAAATCCACAAGTGGTTTCTTCGCTAGAAAAATTTCTATTACTTCAAGTTGACATA
>CAYFJI010000009.1:11355-35505 GCA_964343365.1 uncultured Acidiferrobacteraceae bacterium | reverse complement strand
TATAGTTTTGTTCTAATTTAAAAATTTTAGAATCACCAAAAGCATCAGAAAAATTAAGTATATTAGATATATCTGCACCTCTCCAACCATATATAGATTGATCATCATCACCTACCGCCAAAATGTTGTTTTTGGGTTGAGTTAGGACTTTAATCCATCTGTATTGAATATCATTTGTATCTTGGAATTCGTCGACAAGAATATGAGAAAAACGATCTCTATAAAACTCTTTTAACTCGCGATTACTCATTATTAACTCAAAAGCGCGCAGAAGTAGCTCAGCAAAATCAACTAATCCAAAGCGCTGGCATAACTTTTCATAATGATCGTAAACACGCAGCATTGTTTCTTCAATATCTCTAGTGCTACTATAGGAAAAATCAGAACGACGCCCCGATTCTTTATTTTGATTTATGAATGATTGTACTTGTCTAGGTGGCCATACTCCTTCATCTAGTTCAAGTTCCTTTAGAATTCGGCGTATCAGGCGGTACTGATCATCAGAATCTAAAATTTCAAAATGTTCAGGTAGTTCAGCTTCCCGGTAATGGCTTCTTAATAGTCGTAGCGATAGCCCATGAAACGTGCCGATCCACATTCTATTGACACTAAAGCCTAGCATGGTTTCGATCCGATGACGCATTTCGTTAGCGGCTTTATTAGTAAAGGTTACAGCGAGAATCGATTGAGGTAAAACGTCAAGTTTTTGAATTAACCAAGCGATCCTATAGGTTAAAACCCTCGTTTTTCCACTTCCCGCACCAGCAAGCACAAGCACGGGACCAGGTTCGGATTCAACCGCTCGTTTTTGTTCAACGTTTAATTCAGAAAAATCGCTCTCGGGATGGATCATTGCTAGAGTTATGCCAGAGGATAATTTACTTATCTATTTTATGTGCCTGAGTTATTTATATTGCGATATTACTGGTCTTATTTCAGTGACTCTTCTTGTCAGTAAATCAGGGTTTTTTGAATGATTAAGCATGCCGTCGGTAATAATTTTGTTGGGTAAGTCGAATATCTTCGGCAAGTGGAACGATAGGGCCAGCCTTCCAAAGGCTATAATCCAATTCAGGGAAGTAAACAGCGTTATCAGAAATAATTTGATCTGGAACATGGGTGATATCAATAAGATCACAGTACGGAATAGCCGCATCGTATAGTTGTCCGCCGCCAATAAACCAGACTCGGTCTTGGCAGGTAGAAAGCGCGGCTGAAATTGATACAAATGTTTCGACATTTGACAAGTGCCTTCTAGTAATAACAATGTTTCTGCGTTTTGGCAGGGCTTTGGAATTAAGTGATTCCCAAGTTTTTCGTCCCATAATTACAGTGGTGCCTAGAGTAACATTTCGAAAACGCTTTAAATCGACGGGGTAATGCCATGGAAGATTGCCATCTAAACCAATTACACGTTCGGGAGACATAGCAACGATAGCGGCGATCATAGTTAAACCGCTACCTTAAATTTGATTGCTGGATGCGGATCATATTCGTTGATTGTAAAAACACTTGTTAGACTGTCAGTGTCCATCTTCAATAAGTTCGGAATATCTTCCAGTTTTGTTATAGATTCATCAATTTTAAGGGTAGGCAGTTTGCGAGGCGTTCGATTAAGCTGTTTCTTTAATCCTGGAATATGATCATATTCTTTCATACCTCCATCTTCTTTAGCGGTATAAATATGTGCATCTACTAAAGTATGTCCCAGTGTCCCAGCTCTGATGCCGCTAAATTTGGAGAAGAGCATCAGTAAAAGAGCATACCCTGCGATATTGTATGGCAGTCCAAGGGCTACGTCACAGCTACGTTGCGTTAGATGCAGACAAAGCATAGGTTCCCCTGATTCCGCATATTGCACGTTCAACATCCAAAAGGCGTGACATGGTGGCAAGGTGCTTGTTTGTGCATTTCCAGGAGACCATGCAGAGACAACCAATCTCCTGCTATTAGGGTTAATTTTTAGCTGTTCAAGAACCCAACGAATTTGATCATTGAAGTTTAGTTGGTCATTTTGTACGGTTGGAAAGTTTCTCCAGAAGTTACCATAGGCACTTGGCACACGATTGTTAGCATCAGCCCATGGGTCCCAGAATTTACATCCATGTCGCCGCAATAGCTCAATATGTGTGTCTCCAGACAAAAACCACAAGTTTTCTACCACGATATTTTTCCAAGATATTTCTTTTGTGGTTAGCAAGGGAAACCCTTGACTCATATCGATTTCATAATTTAGGTTAAATCTAGAAATCGTGTCGACACCTGTGCGATTAGTTTTTCTTGTTCCCCGTGTAAGCACCTCATTTACTACGTCAAGATATTGTTTCAAAATTAGTTCCTAAGTTCATGAATCGATAATTAAAATATTAGGTTTGGTTTTGTTGAAAATAGTGTTCAACAGCGATGCGCGCGACTTGACTAGATTTTACATACCAATAATCTTTGTTTATGCAAAGGGCTGCAAAAGCTATTTTTTTTGGTCCAGCTTGTGCATATCCGATGAACCAATCATATTTCCCCTCTGGCTTTAAACCAGAAAGTGAGCCCGTTTTACCGCCTACTTCGACATTTTTATATTGCTTTCTTGAAAAATCTTTAAAGCTTTTTTGGGCTGATCCCCGCAACACCGTTTCGCGCATAAGTATTTGTAATTGATTAACCGTATTCGATTTAATGATTGGAGGAGGAGATGTAAGGTTTGATTCATAGAGAATAATGCCATTATCGTTGGTTATAGAATCTACTAGAATTGGAGGCAGCATTCGACCACCGTTAATTACGGAAGCCGCGAGCATAGCAGCATGCACAGGACTTATCGTATTATTTTTAGTGTAGCCAGCCGCAGCTTCAACCACACGCCATTCTTCTTCTGGATTAAAGTCTGCCCGACTTTCTGGAACGTAAAAATCTCCGGACAGCTGCTGATTAAACCCAAACTTATTAGCATATTCAGAAAGTTGTTGACCTCCAACATACATTAGGCCTAGTCGGCCAAAAACTGTATTTGCTGATTTTGCAAAGGCAGTTTTAATTGGAAAATGCTGGGTCCATTTATTATTTTTGTGATATAACACATTTTTCCTATACAGACTGCTAGCCTTACCATTGAAAGGGATAATAGTTTCAGCATCAATTTTTCCGAGGTCGATTGCTGCGGCAGCAGTAATAAGTTTAAAAATCGAAGCAGACGGATAAGTATTTCCAAGGGCTAGATTTTCGCTAACGTTTCGATTTCGTTGATGATTGGCCATAGCAAGAACTCGCCCACTATCTGGTTCAATGGCAACAAAAACCCCATAATCAGGCTGCCATTTTTTGAAGACTGATTCAACTTTCTTTTGCAGTTTGTCATCAATGGTATATTGAATAGTAGATACATATTCTTTACCATTTCTATGCACTACAACCCTTTTAGGGTACCTATTCTGTGCAATTGATTGGGAAACTGTGTTTTTTATCAGATCTTTATTTATGCCCCAGACCGAAAATCGATCACTTTTAATTGAGCTTAGTACAGTGGGCCACCCTAAGGTGCCAAGCACTAGTGCTGTTGGCCAACCTATCAGGAAAAAGTAAAAGTAAATTTTTCTCCTTTTTGTCAATCTATGTCAGTCCCTATTATTTAGGTAAATTTTTTCGCATAAAAATAGTCGATTCAGTTTTTTGTTCGCCCATATAAATCTATTACAAATTTGACTATTGGTATTTTCTTACTCATCTAGCAGTATATCTCTAGCTTGATTTATTAGTGAGGCAAGATAATCGGTTCCTCCACGGTCGGAATGTAGTTTTTGAATCAGTTTACGATGAGCATCTTTAATTATCTTTTTT
Source organism: uncultured Acidiferrobacteraceae bacterium (assembly GCA_964343365.1). Classification (GTDB taxonomy): domain Bacteria; phylum Pseudomonadota; class Gammaproteobacteria; order Arenicellales; family UBA868; genus CAJXWH01. The sequence goes on along the minus strand of CAYFJI010000009.1, from coordinate 31,674 downwards.
GAGGAATGCTCCTCAATGCCTAATATTTCTGCAGCTTCTCGGCGATCCATTGGTTTAGCGTTAAGATTATCAGTCTCATTTTCGTGGGCATCATCAGATCGCCATTCGTCTCCATAATTTCTATTTAAATAGGCCTCTAGAAGCGCAGCAGATTGATCATCATTAGCTTTACATTCCACTAATAACTCTAATAGATTTTCCATTGAGAGATCAATCATTTGTTTTCCAGCATATTTACCTTGAAGCACTTCGCCACTGAGATCACCGCTATCATGATCCAAAATCATGATGAAATAATTCGTTTCTACTTTTGATTTGTTCCCGGATTTTGCGGGTTGGCTGGATCGAAACATACGCCATGCTTGACGAGCTAGCAGTGCTCGTTGTATCCATGGCAAGGCGAGTCCTGGTAATGCAAATAACCAATGCACACGACCACTGATTACCATTATCAAAACCATGGACGCAAAACCATATAATAAGATCAGTTTTATCGCTTTACCCTTTTGGTTTGTAGGAGTTTTACGCAACCAAAACCAGAGATATATCAAAGCTATAACGACGGTAACTGCTAGAAGAAGGCGTAACATTATTAGCGATGCGGACTAAGTTGATGGGTTAGTTGTTTGACTAGCGCGCCTCTTGTTTTGCTGTATTTGGTTAATTCTTTATGTCCGCCAGCCACAAATACTGCTACAGCGCATAATAGCTCCTTAAGTTTTTCTGCACTACTAGAGTCGAATTGACAATATGCACCATTGCTCAGTCTAGCAATGTCCCGAAAAGCTCGCTCTACAACTGAATCGTAACCATCTTGAAACATCATGATCGGTACATGCAGAATACCCAGTTGACCAGCTAGATTATTTAATATATCGGGATTTTCTTCCATAGCGTCACCGATAAAGATCAGCGCTTGAACGGAACCTAGTTTTGCTTCCGATATGGCGTGTTTAATCACCCTCGCGATTTGTGTCTGCCCGGCCGAACATCGTATAGTTGTCATATGAGAAAGAAGATTCGTCGCATTGTTTGCCCACGGAGTCGCTACGAATTCCATGAAACCCTTGTAGTATACTAATTGAATATTGAGGCCGCCCAGAGATACTGTTTCTTGAAACATTTCACTTTGAATGTGGCAAGCCTGATCCCATAGCGGTTCACGGCTAGCGGTTGCATCAATACCAAAAATTAGGCGGCCCCGTTTCATATCAGATCTAGCAACGGGTAGCTTTTGAATTTTTTCAAGAAAAGCGTTAACGTCTATACGGCTCGCTTTTTTTGACAATTTATTTCCCGGTTTACTCATCGCTTTATTAATAAATGCAAGTCTTATCGGTCAAGGATATTAACATCCGCAGATACATTTTTGCTTATGTTCGGAAAAAGGAGATGTTCGTTCTAAATTTCGAGATTATGAGAGTTAATTCTAAGGATTGAAGCGGGAAGTTCGTCTACATTTTGAAAGTATTAAGAGGAAGCATAAGAATTTTAGAGATAAAAAGAATTAGGTGAATTTAGCCCAGAGTAAGATTTATTTATTTTATGCAAATTGTTTGGATAGGCAACGTTCTAGTATTTCTCCAATAGTCTTAATCAATTTTCTTAGGAGTTTAACGTTAATCTCTGATTATCAGTGTTGATTGAACAGTTGCCTATTAGATTTTTTATGGTCTCTGCTGTCAATCTCATAAATTAGGTATCAACAGCGTTTCTATTAAAAATTCATTACTTTTTTCACAAAGCATAGTCGAAAAGGCGTAGGATTGGTTTAGTGGGCTATCTGATGTTCTTTTCCTGGGTTCAATACGGGATAAGATCACCAGAGGCTTGTAGAAGTATCTAAACTTATCCATTTTGGAGTCCTCTATAATGAGTGACAATCAAGCAGGCAGTTTATATGAGAGGATTGAAAGCTTAAAAGAAGAGCATCGAGCTATAGATCAAGAGTTAAGTAGCATTATAAATAACCCAATAAGCGATGATTTAGAAATACAACGACTTAAAAAACGTAAATTATTTCTTAAGGATAACATCGTGCTTCTTGAAAGCAAATTATTACCAGATATCACCGCATAAGCCTACTATTATATCTTGCCTGAATAACCCCCCAACGTCTGTGGGCGGGATTATTTTCTCCTCAATAACGATAGTATTCTGGTTTAAAAGGGCCTTCTACTGAAACCCCGATATATCTAGCTTGTTCAGCAGTTAATGACGTTAGGGTAGCGCCAATTTTTTTCAGGTGAAGTCTCGCAACCATTTCATCAAGTTTTTTCGGTAAAACATGAACCTTCTTATCATATTGTCCACTGTTATTCCAGAGTTCAATCTGAGCCAGAACTTGGTTTGTGAATGAATTAGACATGACGAAACTAGGATGACCTGTGGCACAACCAAGGTTCACTAGCCGTCCTTCAGCGAGTAGTATTACACGTTTCCCATTTGGAAGAATGATGTGGTCAACTTGTGGTTTAATATTTTCCCACTCATATTGTCTCATGGAAGCAATATCAATCTCGTTATCGAAATGGCCTATGTTGCAGATAATTGATTGATCCTTCATTTTTAACATATGGTCGTGCTGAATTACATGATAGTTTCCAGTTGCGGTGACAAAAATGTTTGCTAAAGACGCGGCTTCATCCATTGATACAACTCTGTATCCTTCCATAGAAGCCTGTAATGCACAAATTGGGTCGATTTCGGAGACCCAGACGGTGGCTCCTAATCCACGTAATGCTTGTGCGCACCCTTTGCCTACATCACCGTAACCAAGGACAAGAGCTATTTTGCCGGCTATCATAACATCGGTTGCCCGTTTTATGCCGTCGACCAAAGATTCTCTACAACCATATAGATTGTCAAACTTTGATTTAGTTACCGAGTCGTTTACATTGATCGCAGGAAATGGTAGTTCATTGTCATGTTCCATTTGATATAGCCGATGAACACCAGTAGTTGTTTCTTCAGTTACCCCTTGAATATTAGCGAGAATACGACTGTAGAATTTGGGTTTATTTTGCAGACGTTTGCGGATGCTAGCAAATAGCGCCTCTTCTTCTTCGCTACTGGGCTTATCAAGCACTGAAGATCTATTTTCTGCTTTGGCGCCTAGTGTTACTAATAGTGTTGCATCTCCACCATCGTCTAAAATCATATTTGGAGTACCACCGTCATTCCATTCTAAAATTCGGTGAGTATATTCCCAATACTCTTCCAACGTTTCGCCTTTATAAGCAAAAATAGGGATCTCATTTTCTGCTATGGCTGCGGCAGCATGATCTTGAGTCGAAAAGATATTACACGATGCCCATCGAAGATCAGCGCCTAGATATTGAAGAGTTTCTATAAGCACTGCGGTTTGGATGGTCATATGTAAGCTTCCGGCAATTCGAGCGTCCTTTAAAGGTTGGCTTTTGCCGTATTCTTCACGTATTGCCATGAGCCCAGGCATTTCAGTCTCTGCTATGGCAATTTCTCGTCGACCCCATGCGGACAGTGAAAGATCCGAAATCTGGTAATCAGAAAACTTAGGATTAGTTTGAGCGCTCATGTGTTTCTCCAGATTCATTGAGCGCCGTTGCGTTAATCATGATGTGGTTTAACTGAGCCTGGCAGAATTTCAAACCCGTCGCAACGCTCCTCAGCATCATCACGGTGTTATTTTAGCGTAAGTTTTAATCGTCTGCTAGATTTTAAGCCCGGCCGCATCACGCAGTGAGTCAGCCTTATCAGTTAATTCCCAACTAAATTCTGGTTCTGTTCGGCCAAAGTGGCCATACGCAGCTGTCTTACGATAAATGGGCCGCATCAAGTCATATGTTTCGATAATGCCTCTAGGTGTCAAGTCGAATTCTTCAAGAATTAATGTCTCGATGGTTTCTTCTGGAACCACGGCGGTTCCAAAAGTATTTACCATTAGTGATACTGGTTGTGCAACGCCAATCGCATACGCAACTTGAACTTCGCACTTCTCTGCTAACCTTGCAGATACAATGTTTTTGGCTACATGTCTCATTGCATACGCAGCCGATCGATCAACCTTGGAGGGATCCTTTCCTGAAAATGCGCCACCCCCATGGTGCGCAGAGCCTCCATAAGTGTCCACGATTATCTTGCGTCCCGTGAGTCCGCAGTCGCCATGAGGGCCACCTATTACAAATCTGCCGGTTGGGTTTACCAAGAATTTAGTATCTTTAGATATCATTTTGGCAGGTATGACTGGCTTTATTATTTCCTCGATCACTCCTTCTCTTAAGATGTCGTAGGTCACGATTTCGCTGTGTTGAGTTGATAGGACAACTGTGTCAATTGAGTGCGGCTTTCCATTTTCGTACCGAACACTTACTTGACTTTTGGCGTCGGGCCTTAACCATTCTAGAACCCCTGCTTTCCTAACCTCTGCTTGTTTTTTTACGAGACGATGGGAATAGGTAATTGGTAACGGCATGAGGACATCAGTTTCATTGCATGCGAAACCGAACATAAGCCCTTGGTCACCAGCACCCTGTTTTAAATCGATACCCTCACCTTCATTAACGCCTTGAGCAATGTCTTTAGACTGTTTATCTAAGGCGATCATAACGGAGCAACTGGCATAGTCAAAACCGATGTCAGAAGAACAGTATCCGATATCATTAATCGTATTACGTACGATTTCTGTTGTATCAATGTGTGCCCCGCTAGTAATTTCGCCAGATACAATAACTAGCCCAGTTGTTACTAGAGTTTCACATCCAACCCGTGAATGTTTGTCTTGCTGTATTAGCGCATCCAAGATCGCATCAGATATTTGGTCTGCCATTTTATCAGGATGGCCTTCCGATACTGACTCCGAGGTAAATAAAAAACTACGGGACATGATATTCTCCTGATATAAGGTCCTAGTGTATCTTCGATAATTGGGAAGTGAACTTTTTTAACTAATTTTTTTCAAATTCTAGCAGAGTATAAAGTATTCGGTCTTGATAAGGATCGTAAGATTTAATTTGAAAAGATCTGATAATCAAATTTTTTTCAGCTGAATTTTCCAATTTTTTTCATCTAAATTGTGTTCTATACAAAACGAATTTTCAGTAATATGATCGGCCCATTCTTCCGCCAGGGTTTCCATCATAATCCATTCACGATGTAGGTTGATTGCTGAGGATATATCTGGAGATCCTGTAATTTTCAAAGAGATCCTATCAGAGACATCAAGCTCGGCTTTTTTTCTCGCATCCTGTACAGTCCTGATTAATTCTCGAACCAGGCCTTCCTGAGCTAGTTCTGGCGTTATTCGAGTGTCAAGTGCAACCAAAAAGCCATTAGCTTCAGAACCGCTATACCCTTCTGCCGAGGTAGTTTCAACAAAGAAATCATCTGGCCCAAGATTGATGGTTGTTCCGTCAATTTGTAGTTGACAATTTTTTCCTGCGGTTTGAGATTCATAAAAACTACGTCCATCAACCATTTTTAATGCTTCTCTGATTTCTGGAATTAGTTTACCATAGCGTGACCCCAATCGAGGTAAGTTTGGTTTCACGCGGTAGGTAACTAGATGAGTATCATTATAAACAAACTCGATTTTTTTAACATTTAGCTCGTCTAATATTTGCTCCTTATTCAAAACAGCCGCTTCAGCTTTATGTTGGTCTGGAAAGCGAACGAGTATCTTGGGCAAAGGTTGCCGGACACGTACCCGACTTTCTTCACGAGCAGCGCGCCCAAGTGAAACAACCTGCTGTACTACTGAGATTGAACCTAGCAAATCATTGTCTTGCCAATGCGGATCTGGTTTAGGCCAGCTGGACATGTGCACACTAATTGGCGCATCATTTTTTTGTCCCCGAACAAGATGTTGATATATTTTTTCAGCTAAGAATGGCATAAATGGAGATATCAATTTGTCGAGATTTTCTAAGCAGGTATAGAGAGTTAAATAAGCAGACTGTTTGTCGATACCAGCTTCGCTTTTCCAGAAACGTTTCCTGCTACGACGTATGTACCAATTACTCAATTGATTAGTGAAATGTTCAATGGTTTCACCAGCCGTTTTTGCGTCATAGCTATCTAGAGCTTGTGTAGAAGTTTCTATTGTTTTATATAGAAGTGCTAGGATCCAGCGATCTAGTTCAGGTCGTTCTGAAGGTTCAATATTATTAGTTAGATCAACTTTGTCTAAGCTAGCGTAAAGAATAAAAAAACTAAAGGTGTTCCAAAGGGTATTAACAAAAGAACTAGCCACCTCAGATACAATTTTACTAGAGATTCTTTTTTGTGCTTCTGGCGCAAGGCGCGATAAAAAGTACCACCTCAAAGGATCCGCTCCAATACTATCAAAAACATCGTACGGATCAACAATATTTCCTTGTGACTTGGACATCTTTTTACCATCACCATCTACTATGTGATTCAAACAAACACAATTTCGGTACGCTCTTTGATCAGATACAAGAGTAGCAATCGCATGTAGGCTATAAAACCATCCGCGGGTCTGATCAATGGCTTCGCAAATATAATCGACCGGAAAGTGGTCACGGAATTTAGCCTGATTTTCGAAAGGATAGTGCCATTGTGCATAGGACATTGCGCCTGAATCGAACCAACAGTCAATTACCTCTGGAACACGGCGATATTCATGACCATTTTTTGGGTGTGTGAAATTAATTTGGTCAATGGATGGTCGGTGTAAGTCAATTTCTTTAAGAGATTGACCACACAAATTTTCCAATTCTTGAATTGATCCAATACAGATGAAGTCACCATGTCCATCCGTCCAAATTGGCAATGGCGTGCCCCAAAAGCGTTCGCGGGAAAGGGCCCAATCCACGTTATGCTCTAACCAATTACCAAAACGTCCGTCGCGAATAGATTTGGGAGTCCAGTTGATCGTTTGATTAAGTTCCAACATTCGGTTTTGAACGGAAGTCGTTTTAATATACCAGGCATTTTTCGCATAGTAGATTAATGGGTCACCAGTACGCCAGCCAAATGGATAGTTATGCTTATAGGTTCTTTCTTCAAATAAGAGGCCTTTGTCTTTAAGATGATTAATGATGATTGGATCTGCATCTTTAAAGAATAACCCAGCCAACCATTTTATCGAATCATTAAAACAACCATCGAGTCCTACTGCATGAACGATAGGGAGACCATGTGCTTGGCAAAGGCTTAGATCTTCCACACCATAAGCGGGCGCTACATGTACTATGCCTGTGCCATCTTCTGTAGTGACAAAATCGGCAGGTAAAACACGACATATATCGCCACCGACTTCTAGCTCTTTAAACAGTCGGTTATAATATAAACCCTCAAGGGTACTACCTAAAACCACCTCCGTTATTCGATAATTTTTGTTTTCGAATATAGATTCAACTAAAGCTTCTGCGACAATCAAAATGTCTTCCGCATGTTCTACGAAGGCATATTTGATGTCGCGCCCAATCGCAAGTGCTAAATTAGCTGGTAAGGTCCACGGAGTCGTAGTCCAAACCAAAAAGTAAGTTTTTTCTCTATCCCGCAATGGAAATCGAACGAAAACCGATGGATCTTCGGTCTCACGATAGCCTTGCGCAACCTCATGTGAGGAAAGGGTCGCGCCAATCCGGGGATCATAAGGAACTACTTTATAATCTTGGTAGATTAGCCCCTTTTCCCAGATAATTTTTAGCAGATTCCAAACGGACTCAATGTAATCATTATCAAGCGTGTAGTAGGCTTCCCCGAGGTCGACCCAAAAACCCATCCGCTCTGTCAGAGTTTCCCATTCGCCAATGTAACGCATAACAGATTCTCGGCACCGTTTTGTAAAAGCTGCGACTCCAATTTTTTCCTCAATCAACTTTTTGTCAAAAATACCGAGCTCTTTTTCAATTTCATGTTCTACAGGTAATCCATGCGTATCCCATCCCGCTTTTCTAGGAACATGAAAACCTTGCATAGTTTTATATCGGGGGTACACATCTTTAAACGCTCTGGCAAGGACATGATGAATCCCTGGCCGTCCATTTGCTGTTGGTGGACCTTCGTTAAAGGTATACAAAGGCCTGCCCAAAGATTGCTCTAGTGATTTCTCGAAAATTTTGTTATCACGCCAGAATTCAAGAATTTCTTGCTCTAATTCTGGTCCGTCATATCGACTGGATGCAGGTTTAAAAACCATGGGCTATTTTCTCAATGAACTGTGAGACGGATTAAGTGTTTGCGCATGGGGGTCATGGGGATAATGAATTTATATTCTAATACGCTAACGAGATGCTGAAGCACTTCACTTTGTTGATTTGCTAGGTTGAGGCCAGCCATTTTTTAATTTGATTAATTGTCAGTTTAAAAAAAAAGAATTTACGACAAATTTAACGGCGTCAAGCATAAATATCAATAAGTGAAGGCCGAAAAGTTTTCATGGAGCTATTTAGTTAGTAGGAAAGTAAGCTATTTTACTAATCGATTTGACTTTCAGATCTGATACCTGAAAGCACCGACAAATGTTCCTCAATGCTGTTTGCCAATGCATTCAGGTTGTAACCACCCTCTAGCACGGATATTATTCGATCATCGGCATATTGATTAGCGAATTCCAGAACTCTTTGTGTCATCCAACCGTAAAAGCTGGTTGTTAAATTAATACTTCCGAGCGGGTCATCTTTGTGTGCGTCAAAACCGGCTGAAATAAGTATTACTTCTGGTTTGAAGTTTGCCACTTCTGGAAGTATCTTATCTTTAAACACATTTTGGTAGTCTTTATTTCCACTGCCAGGAGGCATTGGACAGTTCATAGTTGTACCTCTACCTTTACCAATTCCAGTTTCTGATATTGAGCCAGTTCCAGGATAGTGTGGGAATTGATGTAAGCTTATATAAAAAATGGAGGAATCTGATTCAAATATGTGTTGTGTACCATTTCCATGATGCACATCCCAATCAAGAATAAGGATCTTGCCTACCCCATGTTGTTTTTGAAGATAGCGAGCTGCTATCGCCACATTATTTAATATGCAAAAGCCTAGAGCCATATCTTTTTCAGAATGATGGCCAGGAGGCCGGGTTATTGCAAAACCATTAATGACCTTTTTCGACATAACAATATCGACCAGTCTTAGTATGCCCCCGGCCGCTAATACTGCGGTCTCAAAGCTCTCTTTATTAACTTTCACATCCCGACTATCCAAAAAGCTTAGACCTTGTTGACAAGTCTTTTGGGCTCTTTTGATAAATTCAATTTCATGCACTTCATGAATCCATGCTTCATCGCAGGGTGTCGCGCTTATTCGTACTAATTGACTAAACCACGCTTGTTTTTCAAGATGATTAAGTGTCGTTATAATTCGATCGGCACACTCGGGATGTGATTTTCCAGTATCATGCAACAACAATCTACCATCCGAAAGCAGGCCTGTTTTCATGATCGTTTTTTCATATGCTGAAGTAAAATTTAACTTCCCCAAGTTTAGTATTCGCAGAGACTACACAAGTAAGATAACATTAATATGCTAACTTTAAAACGAACACAGAATCAAATTTTAATTAATTCTTTTTATTCTCCTTAAGTGTATTGGCATATATGACGTTACTTCTGATTATTTTTTTGGGCCTGATCATATTTTTGTGTATGGTGAGACACTGGCCTCTTCCAGAAAAAAAAGGAAATTTTTTAACGGGCAAGATTGACCAATCTAATAAAGATGCAAAAGTCATAACTATAGGCACATATAACATTCATCGAGCTCGTGGCGTTGATGGTAAAAAAAATTTAAGTCGCATTGCCAGCGTAATCTCCAGCTGTGATGTTGTTGCACTTCAGGAAGTTGAGGGCAACAGCTTAAGAAATTTTAGAAATCAAGCATATAGTTTGGCAGAGCGTTGTGGATATTTGGTGCATTTTTCGCCATCGCGGAGACAATTATTTTTCCCCCACCGTGGTAATGCTTTGCTAACTCGATTTCCTGTTACAGAGTGGATCAGGAAACCGCTTACGCCGACCACAGGAAAAGCTTACCGGAATGTCACGACATACAAAATACGATTACAAGGAGAAATTATTAATGTCATTAACACGCATCTTTCAAAACCATCAGAGCAAACTGAACCTCTGAAGTATGTTTTAAATTTATTTCTTAGTTTTGATAGGGCAGTATTGCTTGGTGATTTTAATACCACTAGTTTAGACCCCAATCTTCAAAATCTTTTAACGCACAAGGTTAATGACGCTACGGCCCTATCGACAGATGATTTGGATCGAATAGATTGGATACTAGTCCGTGGGTTAGACGTTTTGTCAGCTCGAATGGAGCCACCGGGTGCATCAGACCACCCTTTTTTTTCAGCAACTCTTTCCCTTAGAGCAAAAAAATAAATATTGTATTTTTAGCTGAAACCCGCCAACTTAATTTTTTTAGAAGCAATGTTAAATAGTTCTGGTTTATCGCAGTAGTTTCTAAGAAATCTCGTTATATCTTTGCGTATGGATGAGGCTGACTCTTGTGCACTTCTGTGTTCTCTCATTGTATCCAGATCTAGCACAACGATTTCATCTTCAAATAGTAGGAAGTTGCTACTTTTAGTATCACCATGTGAAATATCGTGGTTCCAAAGAAAACTGAGGGTCTCAATAATCTTTTCTGTCACTTTCTCCTGATCAGTGATATTGTTTTCACAATTTAAAATTGTTGCAAACGAAGGAGCATCTACATATTCCGTAAGGTACCAGGAGCGACCCTTTAGGCCCACCTTAATATATTCCTGTATAAATGCTATTGGAGGAGCTACTTTAATGCCCAATTCTTCGAGTTTTTTTGCGTATATCCAGCAGTTTTCAGCTCGTGATTGACGAATCGTTCGACGTATTGCGTGCCAAGTATTTTTTGTGTTGTATCGTTTTATTACAATCGGACAGTGTTCAATTAACTTCCGGTCAATCGTTACCGTAGTAGTTTGATCGTTTTTTATCAGCTCAAGCTTATCATTGAAATAATAATCAGGTGCTGCTAAAAACTTAAGGAGATTGGATTCAGCATAAAGGCTACGGTATTCGGCCCCTAAATTTTTCAATTTCATTGATTTCACTGCATTATTTGATTTAGGTCTTAAATACACAACATTTTGATCGTGAACGTTTTTTAGAATGTCTTCAAACTGAATTTAGTATTGTATTCTGGTTTTATGTAGTGTCTGAGCACCAGATTTAGAGCCGTGTAGATTACGACGTTGCTCGGCCAACATTAGGCGGTTGGCTCTAGACTCCACTCGTGCCCAAAATGTTTGATCAGCTTTCAAGATATCTCGCAAATTAGCATGACGGTAAGTTGACATGAAGCGAAAGATATCACGTCGACTTAGTATTCCTGCGGAAATTAATTCAAGGCTTGAATAATGAAGGCCAGAAATATCTTTAACTTTCCAACGCATCGGAGTTCTGTGACGAATTTGCATGCGATGCAGGTCAATTACATACAACTTGCTCTTTTCAATTGAGGGTTCGCCTTTTGCATACTTTCTTTGTAGAAGGAAGTGAGCTAAATAGAAATCCCGATGATTTGCACCACTTTGATGCATCGTACGAGCACAGTTTGCTATTTTTCTTATAAGCCATCGCTTATAACGTATTTGACTCTTACCGGTTGGCGGTGTTTTTTTCCATTCTTGACCCAATTCTTCTAGACTGATTGTTCCGTTTATTTCCTCAGTAAGAATAAAGGATTGTCTGTGAGCATATGCATACCTGCCTGATTCTGTCCCATATCCCGAAATAGTGAGCGTGTCGATTCCATGGCGTTCTAAATGATGAACTCCATGCCACTCATTTTTTGCACCAAGAACCGGTAATCGCAAATATGTCCAATTCTTAAAAATTTCCGGCCAACCAACCCCAGTATGCGTCTTCAGGTAGTAGTATTTTTTATCTAGTTCTAGTCGGCTGGTTTTTCGGCCTTCTTCAGGCGCAGTTCTTATAAGTTCGCCCTCGGCTTTCATAATATCAACGAATTTTCGGCCCTTCAGCGCACCTCCAGCTAAATGTTGATCTAAATAGCGAATATCGCGGATTGAATGGTCAAATGAAGCTAAACCTAGATCGTTTTTTGTTTGACTATAGTTCTCTATAATATCAACAGCTGTAACCGGCATACGATAAAGCTCTTCATTTTCGCCATATCGGCGACCATTTTCTCCCCAATGTTGTCTCTTTTTGGATGCCAGAAGTGATTCGAGTTCTCGATTCAAACGATCTTGCTCAAAAGGAGAAGCTAGAACTACGCCCGCATTAGCTTGTTGGACATGATGGGCATACCCACATACGTTGGTTGTAAGAACAGGAACACCAGCAGCAATTGCTTCCAATAAAATTGTGCCTGTATTTTCTCTATACGCAGGATGGATTAATAAGTCACCAGCTGCTAAAAGTTCAGGAATGTCATGGCGACCACCGAGAAAATAAACTTTATTCGAAATGCCTAATTCTTCGGATAGAGCTTGAAATTTCCCTGGCCGTTCTTGCCCAATTATCATCAAGTGAGAACGTTTTTGTAATTCGGGTTCCAAGCTGGCTAAGGCCCTTAAAGCTCTATCTAAACCTTTCGTCTCGAAACCAGAACCAATAAACAGCAGTAGTAGTGCGCTGTCTGTAATTCCAAATTCATTTCGTATATTTCGTCTAGCATCATTATGGTTTTCAACTGGCCTTCTATCTAAATCCAGTGTAGGTGGCAATACTAGGAAACGTGAATCAGGGGTATGATAGTATTCCTGGTAGACTTTTTTTTCACGTTCTGATAACGATAGTATTAGTGTTTTGCTTGTTGAACTAAATACAGATTTTTCGAAGGAACAGAAATGCCTATAACGTGCAGTGAGACGAGATATAGGAGGATTCGCTTTTTGCACTCTCCCGATATAGCAAAAATCTGCCCCATAATAAACATCGAGCCCTGGCATCCTGTTGAATCCAATGATTGCGTCGAAAGATCTTGCTTTTAGTTGTCGTCGTAACCGACTGTAATATCTTCGATCTTTAACATGGTTTGGGAGGAAGTTTTCACCCCACTCACCAAGTATAGTTACATTTGTGCTCTTTACGGGTGGTGATCCTTGCCACGAGGAGACAAACACCTCCGCCTGATGTCCACGTCTTTGGCATTCTACCAGAATTCGAAGGAAGTCCCGCGAAAGCCCGCTATAAGGAAAGTACTTGTATAGACAGAAAGCGAATTTCATTATAGGCTAATTGTGTCGGACATTGACGGCGAAAGCGAGACCCTAAGTCTAACCTAGTTTTTCGGAAAGGGTTTATTTTTTCCGTATATTGGTTATGCTCGTTTTTCCCATTCCCAAGCGGTTCGACAGATTTCTTCTAAACTATTGTGATTTGGTGTCCATTGAAGAGTATTTAAGATACGTCGATTATCCGCTATCAATTTCGCTGGGTCGCCAATGCGTCTAGGACTTTCAATTATTGGGAAGGTTACTCCACTGGCTAATTGTACCTGATCAAGAACTTCTCGAACACTATATCCCTGCCCATAACCACAATTGAGAACTTGAGATTCAGTATGTTCTCCTAGGTACCGAAGAGCAGCAAGATGGGCTGAAGCTAAATCTTCCACATGTATGTAGTCTCGTATACAAGTTCCATCTGGTGTGTTGTAGTCTGTACCAAACAAAGATACCGATTTTCTTTTACCTAAAGCAGTTTCGCATGCTACTTTAATCAGGTGTGTCGCATCAGGAGTAGCTTGACCCAGAGTACCATCAAAGCTTGCGCCAGCCACATTGAAATACCGTAAGGCCACATAGCTAAAATTTTTTCCTGAAACCAGACGAATACTTTCCGCAAAGTCACGCAGGTTCCACTCTGTAATCAATTTAGTACGGCCGTAGGGATTGATCGGTTTGGTCTCAGCATCCTCTGATACCGGGACAATTTGCGCATTACCATAAACTGCAGCGCTGGAAGAAAAAATGAAGGCTTCAACATCCGATTCCAGGCAAGCTCTAATCAAATTCATAGAACCCATGACATTATTCCGATAATATTTGTCAGGATTGCGAACTGATTCGGGTACAACAATGTGGCCAGCAAAATGTATTACTGCTTCTATGTGACGTTTTTTTAATAGACGGGACATATCTGCTAAATTCCCAGCATCCATCTTATGGAAATTTGCGGTTTCGGGAACAGCCCAGGAGTGACCGCTATAGAGTGTGTCAACGACCGTCACGTCATACCCTGCCTTTACCAGTTGTCGTGTTGTATGAGATCCAATATATCCGGCACCTCCGGTAACAAGAATTTTTGATAGTTTGGTTGGCAAAGTATTATGCTCTTAAGTAAAAAGTAGGACGTGATTATAAAGCAGCTTGATAGAAAGAATCTTAACGTAAAGAGGATGGTTTGTAGGTGGATAACACATCGGTGACACAATTAACATCTAATTTTTGTAGGCAGTCAGTATGGACTAATGGACATGCTCGTTGATTGCAAGGACTACATGAGAGATTTTTCCAAAGTACCGTTGCTTGAGAGCTTAATGGAGGGTTGATTCTGGGGCTTGTAGATCCATATATTGCGATAATCGGAGTGTCAACTGCAGCGGCTACATGCATAAGTCCCGAATCATTGCTTACGACATAGCTAGCTGAACTTAGAAGATCAACAGCTTCTTCTAACTTAGTTCGTCCAGCTAGATCATAAATGTCGTTGAGTTCCAAGTCAGATATTTCTTTTGTTAACGTTGAGTCTTCATTCGAGCCCATCAGCCATATTTGCCAACCTTTTTCGAGTTGCAATCGAGCTACTTCTGCAAATTTTTCGATTGGCCATCGCTTGGCTGGGCCAAACGCTGCACCTGGACAAATCGCTAGTGCTGGTTTATCTGAAAGAGGAAGTCCGAGGCGGTCAAAAATTTTATTTTTCTCACCAGACTTTGTCTGGAGAGCTGGACGAAATTTTTTTAATGAAGAAGGTGTTTGTGCAGAGCTTCCTAGATGGACAAATTGATCCACCGTTCGAGGCAATTCTTTTTTATCAATTTTTCGAACATCATTGATTAAGCCATATCTTTTTTCACCAAGAAACCCTGTTCGTGTAGGAATGTTAGCTAGAAATGGCACGATTGCTGATTTCAAAGATCGAGGCAAGACAATAGCACGATTAAAGTTTTCAGAACGAAGTTGCCGAGCTATCTCTAAACGGTCCCGAATGGAGAAACGGCCGTGTTTAAAAGGTGTTGGAATCGCGGTATTAACTTCGGGCATGCGTTTAACTAGTGGTATTGACCATTCAGGCGCCAAAACTGAGAGATGCAGATTATTGATTTGCTGGTGCAGAGATTGAAATAAACACTGAGCCATAACCATATCGCCTATCCAGGATGGCCCAACCACCAAAACTTTGTATTGATGGAGTTTCATTTAAGATTAATTGATTTTTAAACGCTTAGTTTATTTTTCAGAGATATCCCTATCCGCCAGAGGTTTTGTTTCGTTAAGTCTATAGACGGTTCCACAATAAGGACAGGAAGCATCCTGTCCGTTGCTAATAGGTAGATACACCCGTGGATGTGTGTTCCAAAGACTCATGTCCTTTCTAGGGCAGTACAGAGGCAAATCTTCTTCGGAAATGCGGAAAGACCGCGCTGTATGTTGTTTTTCTAGAGTTTGATTTGACGGCATTATTTTTGAAATAGATGGGATACGCATGATTAAATCACAGTTAACCAATTGGTATGTTTAGGATTACGACCGTGGACGCAATCAAAGTAACCAGATTGAATTTTTTGTGTGATTGGTCCTCGAGCCCCAGATCCTATGGTGCGACCATCGAGCTCATAAATAGGGGTTACTTCTGCTGCTGTACCTGTGAAAAAAGCCTCATCTGCGATATAAATTTCATCCCGCGTAATTCTTTTTTCAATTAGCTCTAACCCCAGCTCGTTAATTAATGTAACCACAGTGTCTCTCGTGATCCCCTCTAATGCCGATGTTAAGTCAGGAGTAAAGATCACCCCACCACGAATCACGAAAACATTTTCTCCCGTTCCCTCCATAACGTAACCTTCATTATCTAACATCAATGCTTCGTCAGCACCTGCATTGACAGCTTCTTGAAGGGCTAGGATGGAGTTTATATAGTTTCCGCAAGCTTTTGCGCGACACATACTTATATTTACATGATGCCGAGTCAAGGAAGATGTTTTTACTCGAATGCCTTTTTCTAGACCATCCTGTCCTAAATATGCGCCCCATTCCCATGCAGCAATCGCAACGTGAGTTGATAACGAATCGGCACGAATTCCCATTCCCTCAGAACCGTAGAAAACGATAGGACGAAGATATCCAGTGTTAAGATTGTTTGCCTGCAGAACGCTTTTTTGTGCTTCATTCAAGGTTTCTTCGTCATACAGCATTTTCATCCCCAGAATGTGGGCGGAACGGAATAAGCGTTGTGTATGGTCTTGGAGACGAAAGATAGCGGTGCCATTATCAGTTTCATACGCCCGAACGCCTTCAAAGCAACCCAAACCATAATGAAGTGTATGGGTAAGAACATGCACTTTCGCCTCGCGCCAATCAACCATCTCACCGTCCATCCAAATTACACCATCTCTATCAGAAAAAGACATCATTAACTCTCTAAAAAGGTATTTGTTATAAAAATTGGTTTAATTTCAAATAAAATTCGACGGATCATCTTTCAGCTTAAGCATATCATTTACAGCTTCGACCGCATGTTTTGCATATGGCCGTAACCGCTCTTCAATTTGATCACATTTAATTTCTGGTCCAAGTATACCTGTACCGATCGGTTTATTCATACTTACCTGAAGATCCAATATGGCATTCATTACGGCAGACCCTATTACTAAGCCATGAGATGTTTGTCCTTTTTCAATTACCCCAAGCACTATTGCACCGTCAATCGACTGTTTGGCCAAAACGCGACGTAGGGCCAACGGTGTTTCTATTGAGCCGGGCACCCTTACTGTTTCGGCAATTGTTAAGCCTAAATTTGAAGCTGTTAGGGCAGCAATTTCGAGCATTGCTTCAGTATGCTGATGATGGAAAGCTGCGACTACGATTGCAATATTTTTAGAGAGGCCCATCGACAAAAAATGAATAATTTTGGGTACATTCTAGAATGAAGAGGCTGTTTCAGCAATGTCTAGATGCTGTTTTATAAGTGATTTAGTAAAAGATAGGTCTAAATAACCTATGTCTTCTTAGTTTTTCTAGATTATTAGTGATCTAGATTCTGTCACAGAACACGTGAAACATTGTTTTGGTTCGGAATTCTCTATACTGACTAAAAATTTTTGGAAATAGAAGCATTTTGAGGTAAAAGTTATTTTTGATTTTTGAATTTAATGGCATATTCTAAGCATTGTAACGCCTTGTATACGAAATATCCCTTCGGAATTTCATATACACTAATACTATAAGATAAATCTGGATATCTTTATAGATCTTAAAAGTATTTCAGATGCGCTAAGATGTTAGCTTGCAAAAGTAACTTTTTACTATTTAGGTGAATTTTTTGAGATTGAATGATTACAAAATTGCTGCTGTTACAGGTGCGTCAAGTGGCATAGGGGCCGCAATAGCTAACGAGCTAAGTCGGTGTGGGCTAGAAGTTCACGCAATTTCTCGGCGATCAGAGCGTTTAGCCGAGCTCAAAGACTGTGTAACTCATGTGCTTGATGTGCGTAATACAAAGTCACTTACACATCTCATGACGTCTCTCGACATTGATGTTTTGATCAATAACGCTGGAGTTGGCAGAGGTTTTGGATCAACAGAGCTAGCTGACCCTGATGATATCGATACTACTGTTGATACAAACATTCGTAGCGTCATCCATGGAGTACGATCTGTATTGCCAACTATGAAAAAAAAGAATTCTGGCCACATCGTCAATATTGGCTCTATGGCAGGAATCTATCCCTTGTCCGCAGCTATATACGGCGCATCAAAGGCTGCGCTTCATATGTTTTCAATGAATCTTCGCTTAGAGCTCCAAGGTACGGGCATTAGGGTGACTGAGATTTGTCCAGGTCGGGTTCAGACCGAGTTTTATGATAAGGCTGTTGATGATCCAAATGAGGCCAATAGATTGAAAACCTCTGGGATTACCGAACTTAGTAGTAAAGATATTGCTGCTTCAGTTGTTCATGCTTTAGCGGCCCCCTGGCACGTTAACATTAATAGGATTGAAATACAGCCGACAGAACAAACATATGGTGGATCAACTTTTACCGAGATCAAATTTTGATGACACTATCGGGAAAAAATGCGGTTGTCACTGGTGGTGGGTCCGGTATGGGTGCTGCTACTGCCCGAGCTCTCATTACAGAGGGATGCAACGTGTTTGTGGTTGATATAGATGAAAAAGCTGCCGCCATTATAGAAAATGAGACAGGCGCTCCTGCTTTCGTTGGAGATGTTTCGGATTCAAGTTTCTGTAATACAGTAATGGATCAAATTGTAGAAAATAGGGGTAGCATTGACATACTGGTAAATTGTGCTGGAGTAATTTTAAGAGCTGATGCGCAGCGTACGACAGATGATGAGTGGCGTCGAATTTTTGCAATCAATGTAGACGGAGTCTTTTTTATGTCCCGAGCCGCTATCAAGTTTATGAAGAAAAAAAGTTTTGGGTGTATTGTAAATTTCGGATCTATTTGGGGTGACATTGCTTCGCCGGGAGTTTTGGCATATTGTGCTAGCAAAGGAGCAGTGCATCAGATCACAAAAGCAATGGCTCTTGATCATGTAGGTGATGGGATCAGAATCAACGCAGTTGCCCCAGGAGAAGTTAATACACCCATGCTTTCTTCAGGTCGCCTCAATCCACCAACATTAGCTGAATTAGAAGAGTTAGCTCATAGAACTATACCTATGAAAAGGTTAGCAGAACCCGAAGAAATTGCTAACGTTGTAGTATTTCTCGTTTCAGACGCTGCGAGCTATATTACCGGAGCTATCGTGCCGGTCGATGCAGGCTACACAGCTCGTTAGTTATAGATTTTTTGATTATGTGGTTGTGAAAATAATTAGCACTAATCGGATTGAATGATTTTACAACACCTAGTTTTTCGAGTGCATCCATTCAGATAATAGAGGATTTCGTTTTCTCGAAATTCGAATAGAAGATTTATTTTAGATATTTCATTGATGACAGATATTTTTGAATTTTCTCATCGTAAACCAAGGTTTGCAGTTATTGGCAATCCAGTTTCACACAGTAAATCGCCAGAAATACATAGGATGTTTGGTGAGCAAGCAGGTATAGAGCTGGATTATACGGCTATTCATATAGATTCTGGCGGCTTAGAACAAGCAATTAGAAACATGCAAGCGGGGGGATTTCTAGGGCTGAATGTTACTATTCCCTTCAAGCAGAAGGTTTATGCATTGTCCGATCATCTCAGTCTTAACGCCCAGATCGCTCGCGCTGTCAATACGGTTCGTTTTGATCCAAATGACATTATTTTTGGTGATAATACAGACGGAATTGGCCTAGTAAATGATCTCGAAAGCAATCTTAATAGAGAGATTAGAGATTCTAGATTATTAATTATTGGGGCAGGAGGGGCAGTACGAGGAATATTAGGACCATTACTTTCTGCTAAACCAGAGTCATTGGTAATCGCGAATCGCACTTTCGATAAAGCTGTTTCACTCGCCAATTCTTTTTCATGGGCCGGCTCAATTAATGCCTCTAGTTTTCATCAGCTTCATGGAAAAAAATTCGACATCATTGTTAATGGTACTTCAACTAGTTTGACTGGAGAAAATTTGCATCTTCCAAATACAATTTTCTCAAAAGAGTCGTTAGCTTATGACATGATGTATGGAGATAAAGAAACTCCTTTTATGAACTGGGCGCGCGCTAACGGAGTTGGCCAAGCTATAGATGGGCTGGGTATGTTAGTAGAACAGGCCGCCGCTTCTTTTGAATTATGGCATCAAAAGCGTCCTGATACATTACCAGTTATTCGATCTTTACGATAAAAAATAAGCTTTATTATCGTTGGTAGAAAGGAAAAAGGCGACGTTTGACCGTCGCCCTTTTGAATTACTACTAACCGCGTTTCTAGAAGATAGCAAATAGCTATCTTCTGCGAGCCGCTTTTTTCTTCGTAGCTTTCTTAGCTACTTTCTTCTTAGCTACTTTCTTCTTAGCTACTTTCTTCTTAGCTACTTTCTTCTTTGCTGCTTTCTTAGCTACTTTTTTCTTAGCTACTTTTTTCTTAGCTACTTTCTTCTTCGTAGCTTTCTTAGCTACTTTCTTCTTCGTAGCTTTCTTAGCTACTTTCTTCTTCGTAACTTTCTTAGCTACTTTCT
>CAYFJI010000009.1:0-11255 GCA_964343365.1 uncultured Acidiferrobacteraceae bacterium | reverse complement strand
TTCTTCGTAGCTTTCTTAGCTACTTTCTTCTTCGTAACTTTCTTAGCTACTTTCTTCTTTGCTGCTTTCTTCTTTGCCGCCATGTGTGTTTCTCCTCTTCTTGAATTGGAATACCACTAGACAGACTTACTAACATAACCTTCAAATCATTACCATACAAAATTATCGTTTACTTTGTTATGTGATTAGGAAAATAAAAGAATCAGATAAGTAGTATCAAAACAAAATTTACTTTGGTAAATAAATCGAAGATTACGTCCTAAGCGCGAACTATAACCACGCGCAATAAAATGTCAAGTTTTTAGAAATTTTCTTTTTTTACGAGAGGAGAACTATATTTTGCTAAAGAGGTGTTTTTTGTAAAATAATATCCTTAAACAAAGGTTTTGAAAAGTGTGAACATGAAAACACCAACGTCCTTATTCGCGTAAATTATCTAGTATTGGTTCAAGTATCCTCAATGATAGTTCGGTGGCGCCACTGTTTTTATTTATCATTTCTACTCCATAGTCACCCATAGATGACCGAAGATTAGGATCAATTAAAAGCTTGGACAATATTGTCCGTAATCCCTCTGCATTCTGAACTTGAATGCCTGCATTAGCTTCAACTGTCAGCGCGCTAATTTCTTCAAAATTAGGCATAAACGGACCAAAAATGACTGGTACTCCTACAGAACATGGCTCAAGAATATTATGTCCACCTAATCCAGAAATAAAGCTCCCGCCTACAATTGCAATGTCTGCAGCTGCGTACAAAACCGAAAGTTCCCCTAGTGTGTCAGCGACTAAGATATCGACAGTTGGCGGTAGTGCTCCGTGTTGTTCAGTTCTACGCAATAATTGAAATTTATTTCGTTCCAGCAGACGACAAACCCCATCAAATCGCTCTGGATGACGTGGTGCAATCACTAAAAGTAACTCTTGGTGCATCCTTTTGAGTTCATGAAAAATAGTTGCTAACAAAGTTTCCTCGCCTTCATGGGTGCTGCCGGCTATTATTACTAGTCGATCATGCCCCCAATCTTGGCGCACCGCTTCCGCTATTTCGTGGACTCCGGCGGCTAATTTCATTTCGAATTTCATGCTGCCTGTTCGGTGTATCGAGGATCGTTTAACCCCTAGAGTAGCCAATCTCTCACAATGTTTTTCTGATTGAACGCCAAAACTAGTAATTTGAAGTAGTGTTTTTTTGGTTAACCATGCAATTCGCTGATAATTTTTTGTTGAAGTTGAGGACAAACGCATGTTTAACATAACAACAGGAACATCAGCCTTTTTACAAAAGTCAATCATATTAGGCCAAATTTCGGTCTCTATGAGGATGAGAATTTTTGGCTTTACGCGAGACATAAATTTGCTTATGGCAAATGAGTAATCATAAGGTGCATATGAATAGCCAACATGATTTCCGAAAATTTCTTTTATCCTCTCTAGGCCTGTTGGGGTCATCGTAGTGACAAAAATACGAAGATCGGGGTATTTTTGAATCAATTTTTGTATGAGTGGAACAGAAGCGTTTGCTTCACCGAGGGAAACCGCATGAATCCAGATATCATAAGAATTTCCGACCTCTCTAACGCGACCAAATCTTTGAAACCAGTTGAACCGATATTTCGGATTTTTTCGCGAACGCCATAGCAGTCGAGCCAAAATTAGTGGCAGCAAAAGCCAGAGTAGAAAAGAATATAGCAGTCGAGCCAAATTAATATTTGTCAGGTGATGCTACCCTGACTAATCTATTTTGTGAGAATTTCGATTCATTAAACATATTCACGCTTTAAAAAAATTTTAATGGACTATGGTTATGAAGTCCGCGCAGCTCCTGATATTTTTGGTTAGTTGCGTTTACAGAAATTAATTTTTTACGTTACCCCAAAATCTTTACAGCAAGGCATGTTGATTTTCTAAGCACCACGTATTAATTGACCTGAAATAACGTCGCGGATCGTAGTTGGAGCACCTCTTCTACCTACTGAACCATTAAGAATAAAATCAACTTCATGTTCAAATTCGACAGTAGTTTGATGATGAGTTCTTAATGGCGGCTTACCAGATCTATTAGCGCTAGTAGACACAATCGCGGATCGGAAATTCCTACAGAGTTGCAGAGCTATGGGATGATCAGGGATCCGCACAGCTAAGGTATTATGAGTTCCACAAATCCATTTTGGAGCTCGCGGCCGCGCTGGGAAAACCCAAGTATATGGGCCTGGCCACGAAGATATGGCTTCATCTAAGAAATTACCCTTTTTTAAATCAATTAGGCCGGATAATTGTCGTAAATCAGATGCTATTACTATCAAACCTTTTGACCAATTGCGTTTTTTCATCTGTAAAATACGTTCGACGGCAAGTCGATTCAAGGGGTCGCAACCTAAACCATAGCAGTATTCAGTCGGGTATGCTATTACCCCGCAACCTTTCAGTATCTGAGTGGCTAGGCCAAATGTTCCTGTATTCAAATTACTTTTCTAGTAGTTTTGCTTGAAGAGCATTGTTTTTTTGTCGAACTTTTTCCACATTTTCTTTCCTGGACATGGTTAGTCGCTGGTTTAATGCCTGATCTTCAATGGCTAGTATTTGAGCTGAGAGCCATGCGGCATTCACAGCGCCCGGTTTTCCGGTTGCAACACACGCTACAGGAATGCCGCCGGGCATTTGTACTGTTGAAAGCAGAGAGTCCCATCCACTAAGTGGCCCGGCGTCTAGGGGAATACCGATAACGGGTCGAATCGTAAGAGCTGCTACCGCGCCAGCTAGATGGGCTGCGAGACCAGCTGCTGCAATAAATACCGCGCAGCCTCGATTTTCGGCATCAATTACGAAATTGCGCGTATCTTCTGGCGTTCTATGGGCTGATGTAATTTTTGATTCCCATGGTATTTCTAGTGTGTCTAATATATCCAGAGTGTGTTGTACTGTGGCAAGATCAGAGTCTGAGCCCATCAAAACAGCAACGAACGGCTTTTTCATAGAGTCCTCCTGTTGTGATAGTTACATATGATTGGGTTAAATTTTTTCTCGGTCTACAGCACGGTAGCCAATATCAGTTCTAAAGTAAGCCTGATCCCAATCTATTTTGTCTACGTGTTGGTAGGCCAATGTTTGAGCTTCGGCAATGTCGTTGCCGAGAGCTGTGATGCAGAGCACCCTACCAGCGTTTGTCAATACTTGATTTTTTTCGTGCTTGGTACCGCCATGAAAAACTTTAACATCTTGATTTTTGATCTTTTCTAGTCCGTTAATTTGGATTCCAATATCATATTTGTCTGGGTATCCACCTGAAACCATCACAACGCCAAGAGCTGGTCTTGGATCCCACTCAATTTCGTAATTCTCAAGTTCTCCAGATAAGGTTGAGGAAAAGATATCAATTAAATCTGACTTTAAACGTAACAATATAGGTTGTGTTTCAGGATCTCCTGATCGGCAATTATATTCCAGCACTATGGGTGATCCATTTGGATCAATCATTAGGCCAGCATATAAGAATCCAGTATATGACATACCGTCTTTCAATAGACCTCTTACTGTTGGATTAATTATATCGTTAATGATTTTCTTATTTAGGTTAGCTGCAATTTCGGGAGCCGGAGAGTAAGCACCCATTCCCCCTGTATTTGGGCCAGAGTCACCAGCATCTCTCGCTTTATGATCTTGAGAAGTAGCGAGGGGCAATACTTGTCCATCATGAACAAGACAAATGAAACTCATTTCTTCTCCCTGTATGTAATCTTCGAGGATAATTCGATCGCCAGCTGCTCCAAATCTTTTTTGTTCGAGTATTGAAAGAATAACACTCTTTGCTTCAACCAAGTTTTTAGCAATATAGACACCCTTCCCTGCTGCTAATCCATCTGCTTTGATTACTATAGGGGGGTTCATTTGTGCCGCATACTTGATTGCTTCGATTGAATTTTCAAAGGTTTCATACCGAACAGTCGGAATTCCATGTCGTTGCATAAAATTTTTTGCGAAAATCTTTGAAGCCTCCAGTTTTGCGGCCTCTTTTTTTGGACCTATGCATGGAATACCAATATCCTCGAATCGGTTAGCTACTCCATCTACCAAAGGTTGTTCCGGCCCGATGATAGCAAGATCAATCGATTGATCTTTAGAGAAAAGAACTAAGGCATCAATTGCATCAGTTGGAATAGGAATATTTTCAACTTTTGGTTCGTTTTCTGTGCCTGCATTGCCAGGTGCAACAAAAATTTTTTCCGTTGATTTCGAAGAAGCTAATTTCCATGCTATAGCATGCTCTCTGCCACCATTACCTATAACTATTGCTTTCACGTTTTTAGTCTCAGTGTCGAAAGTGGCGCATACCTGTACATATCATTGACATTTTATTTTTATTTACGGTTTCAATGATCTCATTATCTCGCATGGAGCCACCGGGTTGAATTACCGAGGTAATGCCATATTTAGCAGCTGTTTCTATTGCATCTGGAAATGGAAAAAATGCATCAGATGCCATAGAGCATCCAGAAATTTGCATGTTTTGTTCTTTAGCTTTAGTTACAGCAATTCGAGCAGAATCGACTCTACTCATTTGTCCGGCACCAATTCCGACAGTCCTTTGTTGGCTGGCCAGGATAATAGCATTTGATTTTACGTATTTCGCAACCTTCCAAGCGAATAATAAGTCAAGAAGCTCTAGATCACTGGGAGTTTTCTCACTTACTATTTCAAATTGGTCGTCTTTGGAGATCAGATAATCGCATTCTTGGATTAAGAGTCCCCCGCTTACTCTCTTGTAGTGTGTTTGAGAAAATGTTTCCGATGTAGGGTAGCCACTTTCAATCAGACGGACATTTGGTTTACTCGAAAAAATTTTTTTTGCATCTTGATTTATCTCAGGTGATACAACTAATTCTACAAACTGAGTTTCGATAATAGTTTTTGCAGTAAACCCATCTACGGCTCGATTGAAAGCAATAATTCCACCAAAGGACGATGTTGGATCAGTTTCGTATGCAAGCTTATATGCAGCTTCTGTATTTTTTCCAATAGCGACCCCACAGGGATTGCCATGTTTTATTATTACACACGCAATGTCTTCGAAACTATGTACGCATTCAAGCCCAGCATCCGCATCGACAATATTGTTGAAAGAAAGAGATTTGCCTTGCAACTGTTTTGCACCAGCGATTGTTCCTGGAGGAGGATTAGTGTCTTCATAGAAAGCAGCCTTTTGATGAGGATTTTCTCCGTAACGCATATCAGAATTTTTGTGAAACTGTAGGTTTAATGTGCTTGGGTATGAAAGGCCTTCACCACTGGTCAAATAGTTGGATATCGCGTCATCATAGCTAGCAGAATGACTAAATGCGATTTCGGCCAGGCGAAGTCGTGTGGATGCCGATATCCCACCACAATTTTCCAATTCGTTGATTACGGTTTTGTAATCGTCTTTGTTTGTTACTACAGTAACCTCAGCATGATTTTTAGCTGCGGCACGTAACATGGTTGGTCCTCCAATATCAATGTTTTCAATGATCTCAGAGGGTGTGGATTTTGGGTTACTGACAACCTCAGAAAATGGGTATAAGTTCACTATAACGAGATCTATGGCACCAATACCTAAAGTCTTTAGTTCTTCTAAATCTTCTTGGCGACCTAATATTCCTCCATGTATTTTTGGGTGTAATGTTTTGATCCGCCCAGACATCATTTCCGGGTGTCCCGTGTAATCAGAAACCTGAATCACTGAAATATTGTTTTCTTGCAAAAGTCGTGCAGTACCGCCTGTGGAAATTATCTCGATATTAAGTCGCGCTAAAACCTGTGCTAATTCAACGACCCCACTTTTTTTTGATACGCTAATTAAAGCGCGCTTAATTTTTTTCCTGCCATTTTGTGTCATTTTAAGTTAGCCTATCCCAGGCTTGGTCATATCATTGGGCTAAATTTACTTATCAAGGCCGTAGCTGACTAATTTTTTCTTCAGGGTATTTCTATTGATTCCTAGCATTTTAGCAGCTCGGGTTTGATTGCCACGCGCTTGTTCCATAGTAATTTCGAGTAACGGACGTTCTGTTTCTTTTAAAACCATCTCATAGATCCCCGTTACTTCTTCGCCATTCAATTGATCGAAGTAATGTGCCACGGAGTTTTTTACTGCATCTGACAAAGGGCCATTTATATTTTTATTTTTCATTTATATTTATATTTAGTAGTAAGATTTCATCAACAGTTTTGAGTTGATAGTTCTTGAGAATAGCACGATTTTTTGTCGTAGAGCTCCGCCTTTTTCAATCACTTCTTAATGAATTATGTTTGCCTCGAAACCGACTGCTCGCTCATCCGGCCCCGCGAGATGGAGGGTAGCTATAGCGACAATACCCGGAAAAATTTCATTAGAATTATCGGTGATCTTATAGTCGGTTACAGCATACGTCCGCCGACCAATGATTGTACCTTTTCGGTCAGTTAGAATAAGTTCAATATTGGGGTATGGACGTGCTATCGCTGTTCGATTCTCAAGATGGAACTTGACTATCACAGCCCCAGGTAATTGTGGGTCGAGATCTACTCGCGTCTCTAGAATTCTAAGAGCTGGGCCTTTTAATGGCGCTGGAACAGTACAGCCTAGGATGTCACAAAATAATTCTAGAGATGGTCTAGCTACTGTAATCGCTGCTAGTTCATCGAAAAGTATGTATCTAACTTGTCCATAAAAAGCAAGAATTGTAATTATTACCCCTGTTGACCATAGTGACAGACTTTTGAGTCCTGGATTCGAGGATTTTTTAGCAGCGTTGTTCCTATTATATTTTCTTTCATCAATTTTATTTTCTTCATAGGCATACCTCAAATGAGCATCTTCTTGAAAATCTTTGGTGGTTCGGGGTGATTCACTTATATTTTCACTAAAGGTTTCACGTATTTCATCTAGCCCCATCGATTTGTCTTCGTTGATCCTTAAATCTTGACGAAGTTGGTCGTTCAAAGAGAAATAAGGTGGATCGTCCTCAAAATCAGAGAAATTCTCAACAATTTTTTTAATTTTGCTGTGAGGTTTTGATATAGTAGCGCTATTAATTGGTAACTTTGAATCAGCTGGATTCGGAATTTCATCTACCAGATTCCACTGTGCATTAAAAATTTCTCCGCATACCTTGCATTGAACAAGCCCAGCACTACTCGTGAGATGGTCGTTGATAGTTCGGAAAACCGTAGCACAGTTTTCGCATCGACAAAGAATTTGTCTTTCAGTTGTGTTATCCATAATTTCTGAAATTTTGATCACGGCCAGCGGAGATCATCGCCCAGCCTTTTTCAGAGTAGATATTGACAGAATATTTCTTACCCAATGCTGATATTACTTGTTTTGTTTGATTCTCCAGAATACCAGATAATAACAGCCTCCCATTTTTCGATAGGTGATGCTCAAATGCATTTTTTAACTTTATAATGGTCGATGTTAGCAGATTAGCAATGAGAATCTCGCATCTGAAGTTTTTAGGAATATCTTCAGGTCTTGCAGTTATCAAGCGATCACTAACATTATTCTTTTTTGCGTGATCTGATGTTGATAAAAGCGCTTGATCATCGATGTCTACAGCAAGGACCCTATTAGCGCCCAGAACGAGTGATGCAATTGCTAGAACTCCAGATCCGCAACCCCAATCAAGCACCACTTTATCCGTTAAATCTAAGTCGATCAATTTCTTAAGGCACAGTGCCGTAGTTGGGTGGTGGCCAGTGCCAAAAGCCAGTCCAGGATTAATCCAAATAATTTTCGCATTGTCCGAGGGAACTTTATGCCAATCCGCACATATCCATAGATTGTTTTCAAATTCCAGCGGCTTAGTGGCTTTTTGGCCTTCTAATACCCAATTGCGATCTTGTAATGTCGTGATTGCCACATTTATTTTTTCACTTGTTACATTATTCACAGAATCGATTACTAAATCAGTGCTGAATTGTTCGGGAAACAATGCACAGATTTTCTGTATCGCCCAACTTGGTTGTTTTGGCGTAGATTCATCAGAATAAATAGCATTATTGGCGCTTGTTACGGTGATTGACAACGCCCCTATTAATTCAAAAACCTCACTTATGCGCGTCGCTTCATGGATCTTAGCTGTGAGCGTTATTTTTAACCAATTCTGCATGACATCGTTTAAGTCAATTAATATGCTTGCGTTCGACGTAATGAATATCGCATGGTTCTTGATGCATAGTTGGATCTTCGATCAATTTCATTTGTAGGGGAATATTTGTTGAGATACCGTCTATAACTAATTCTTCTAAAGCACCGGCCATCCTCTCTAAAGCTTGTTGCCGATCCGTTCCATGAGAGATGATTTTTGCGATTAACGAATCGTAAAACGGTGGTACTACATATTCGGTAAAGATATGTGAATCAACTCTAATACCTGGGCCACCTGGCTGATGGTATCTAGTAATCTGACCAGGTGACGGTGCGAACGTTTCGGGGTCTTCAGCGTTTATTCGGCACTCAATTGCATGTCCCCGAATTTCAATATCTTTTTGCTTATAACGGAGAGGCTTTCCAGCCGCAATTAAGATTTGCTCTTTGACCAGATCGAGACCAGTGACCATCTCAGTTACTGGATGCTCAACTTGAACACGAGTGTTCATTTCTATGAAAAAAAACTGACCTTTTTCATAGAGGAATTCAAATGTCCCTAGCCCGCGGTAGTTAATTTTCTTGCAGGCCTCTAAACAGCGTTCACTGATTGACTGACGCAAAACTGGATCAATATTGGGCGCAGGAGCCTCTTCAAGTACTTTTTGATGTTTTCTTTGCATCGAGCAATCACGATCTCCCAGATGTATAGCATTGCCGTAGGAGTCAGCAAGGACTTGGAACTCTATGTGACGAGGGCGTTCCAGAAATTTCTCCATATAAACTTCAGAGTTTCCGAACGCTGCCTTGGCTTCAGCACGGGTGAGTTGCCATGCATTTAATAGTGCAGCTTCAGTATGAACAACGCGCATTCCTTTTCCACCACCTCCCGCGCTGGCCTTGATGATTATTGGGAAGCCGATTTCGGATGCTATCCTAGATATTTCTTTAGCATTTTCTGGAAGAGGGCCATCAGAACCGTGGACGCATGGGACACCAGCCGCCTTCATAGCACGAATTGCAGAAATTTTGTCACCCATCGTTCTCATGGTGTTGGCTGAAGGCCCGACAAAAATGAAACCGCTCTTTTCTACGCGTTCAGCAAAATCAGGATTTTCAGCTAAAAAACCATATCCTGGATGTATGGCACTGGCATCAGTGACTTCAGCTGCCGCTATAACGGCTGGTATATTTAGATAGCTATCATTTGGCGGTGAAGGTCCGATACAGACTGATTCTTCAGCCAGACGAACATACTTTGTGTCACGATCAGCTTCGGAGTGTAATGCAACCACATGAATCCCGAGCTCTCGACATGCACGCAAAATTCGAAGGGCGATTTCGCCTCTATTTGCGATGACTAGTTTGTCAATCATTAGCTTAGTTATTGTTTTTACTATTCATGTCTGAGGTATCAATTACAAATAGTGCCTCTCCATACTCCACTGGATCGCCGCTGTTTTTACTTATTTCAATAATGAATCCTGCTTGCTCAGCCTCAACATGATTAAAAATTTTCATCGCTTCAATAATACAGAGAGTATCGCCGATCTCTACTTTTGACCCTATCTCAACATAGGGGTCAGATTGATCATCAGGAGACGCATAAAATGTACCTACCATAGGAGCTAAAATCTGTTGTTTCGTTGAACTATCTTCAGCTAAACTGTCAATCGTTTCATCAATTTGACTAGTTGACCCGAGCGGATTTTTTTTATTTTTTTGGATTTCGATAGAAGTAGGAAGTGTAGAATTGTTTAGTGACCGACTAAGTCGGATGGATTCTTCACCCTCTGAAATCTCAATCTCATTTAGTTCGGAATCCTCTAAAAGCTCAATCAGCTTTTTAATCTTGCGAAGATCCATTGCGTCTATTCAATTACTTTTGAATCATTTAAATGAATTATTGCAGCTGTCATGGCCATTTCATAACTAAGAAGCCCAAAACCAGATATTACACCTAGGGCTAGATCTGAAAAATAAGACGTTTGACGAAATTTTTCTCTTGAATAAATGTTTGAAAGGTGTATTTCTATGAAAGGGATTTTAGCAGCAGATATTGCATCACGGAGCGCAATACTGGTGTGCGTGAAAGCAGCAGGATTAATCAACATGAAATCAATACCATCAGCTAGGGCTGTATGAATACGCTCAACGAGTACATTTTCTGCATTGGATTGCAGTGTTTCGAGCTCATGCTCTGCGTCCATTGCTAGAATGCCTAACTTTTTGTTGATTTCTTCCAGAGTGAGGTTGCCATAATGTTCTGGTTCCCTCTCCCCTAACAAGTTTAGGTTAGGGCCATGCAAGGTAAGTATTTTGGCCATTTATTTATCCCCATATTTGGTTTAATATAAAAGAGATTTTACGCGATTTTATAATAATTTGAGCGAAATTAGAAGAAAATAAGAGAAGTTTAAGAATTTTCTCTCATAATATTTATGAGAATTCGTTCAAGTTCTCCTGGGTTAAATGATCCGACGAAACGGTACCTAAGTTGTTTGTTGCGATCAAAAATTAAGGTAAGGGGTAGGATCGTTGAGGGTTCATAGTGTCTCAATAGGTCCATACCTTTGGAATCGTCAACTAGCGATAGGTAATTAAGACCCACCTCATTTTCAAATTTGTGAACGGCACTTGGTCGGTCTATAGCAATCCCAATCAACTGAAAGTTAGACTTGTACCGTTTTTGGAGATCTATTAAGTAAGGGACTTCCTTGCGACAGGGCAGACACCATGGCGCCCAAAAGTTAATAATTGTGGGTTGCGCCGTAATTGACTTGGAGGACCATATTTCTCCGCCACTAGTTGATAGCTCAAAATTGCGCCAATTATCAGATTTGTCATTAATCGTCACAGATCGTTGGTTTAAGGTATGAGTGAATACAAATACGAAGCAAATAATCGATAATGAAATAATAATTCCGGATATCTGGGCGACGCGTTTAATTGTGGTATCCTCAATTTACAAGAGCTTCTCAACGACATGAAGTAGTTGTTCGGCAGTTTTATATCCAAATAGGCGTTGTTCTTCTCTTTCAACCCCTGTTTTATCTATAAATAATATAGCTGGCGGCCCAAATACATCATAGCGTTTTTTTATTAGGCGGCCTACGGGAAGAGTGGGGTCGGTTATGTCAACTTGAAGTAAT
>CAYFJI010000008.1:0-36899 GCA_964343365.1 uncultured Acidiferrobacteraceae bacterium | reverse complement strand
TACTTACTTCATCAATTTCAACCTTGGTCCGAGCCACAAGATGAACATCTGCACCAGCTTCAGCGAGAGCAGCCGAAATCGCCAGACCGATTCCACGACCAGCGCCCGTCACCAGTGCGGTCCGATCTGATAGGCTGAACGATGGAGTTTTGGGTAACTGCATACCTGATTACTTCTCTACTTTCGAATAGGGTTCAATTTTTCGGCCACCATATCGTCGCACTCTGATGTTAGCTTGCTCTCCATGCCCTGAAAAACCTTCAATAGCACAGAGTCGTGAGCAATATTCTCCAATTATGGTCGAAGCTTCATCGGTTAATACTTTCTGATAGGTACAAGTTTTCATAAACTTGCCAATCCAAAGTCCTCCCGTATATCGAGACGCTTTCTTGGTAGGTAATGTATGATTTGTTCCAATAACCTTGTCTCCATATGAAACATTAGTACGTGGTCCGAGAAACAGCGCTCCATAATTAGTTAGATTAGCAAGGAAATAATCAGGCTTATGCATCATCACCTGAACATGCTCAAAGGCAAGGCGATTTGCTTCATCTACCATCTCTTCCAGTGAATCACAAATAATTATTTCGCCATATTTCGACCACGCCTCTGAAGCTATTTCAGCCGTTGGTAAGATCTTCAACTGCCTTTCAATCTCCGCTTCGGTCGTCTCTGCCAAATCTTCTGAGTTTGTTAGAAGCACGGCTGGGGACGTAGGTCCGTGCTCCGCTTGGCCTAACAAATCGACGGCACACAATTCTCCATCGACGGATTCATCAGCGATGATCAATGTCTCCGTAGGTCCGGCAAACAAATCTATGCCCACTCGCCCAAACAATTGCCGTTTCGCTTCAGCTACATACATGTTGCCGGGTCCTACCAACATGTCAACCGAATCTATAGACTCAGTACCAATTGCAATTGCACCAACTGCTTGGATTCCACCAAGAACTAAAATTTCATCGGCACCTGCAAAATGCATGGCCGCCACTACCGCAGGGTGAGGCTCTCCCTTAGTGGGAGGTGCGGTAGCTAAAATGCGTTTTACTCCTGCAACCTTAGCCGTAACTATACTCATATGAGCAGAGGCCACCATTGGATACTTTCCACCAGGGACATAGCAGCCAACTGAATTAACAGGAATATTTCGATGCCCTAGGATAACACCCGGCATTGTCTCAACCTCAAGGTCTCTCAGGCACTCTTTCTGTTTTTCAGCGAAATTTCTAACCTGCGCTTGAGCAAATTGGATATCCTCCAAGTCTTGCGGGGCGACTTTAGATATTGCCTTATCTATTTCCGAATCTGACAATCTAAATTTATCAGGGCACCAATTATCGAATTTCTTGGAAAGCTCCCTAACTGCCTCATCTCCCCGCTTTTCAATCTCCAACAAGAGTTTCTCTACGGTCAGCCGTACTTTATTTTCTGAATCAAGAACCTCTTCCTGTGGTATGCGCTTTTTCAAGAATTTCGCCATTGCCGTCCTCGATATCTGTAGTGAAAAAAATTTCTTTTAGCCTATTAGGCTGGATGATAGGCTTTGATTCGAGATTATAACAATGATCTGGATAACAAAAATGTGCAGATATTGCTAATTTGTCTCGCCATGAAGCTACATTTTCCGTTACTATCCACACTTTCCAAAAATGAGATACCAGTAAAATGACAAAACACAACGCATTGGCCGCACTTGGAAGATCTGGAAATCCGGTGTTCAGGGGAAATTCCTTTAAGACAGATGCGAGTTTTTCTGACTTGCCCACGGAACAGCGTATGACCCTAAGTGGAACAGTCAATAAAACTGGGCTTCTTTTGATTCTCTGCCTAGCTAGTGCTTGGATAGTATGGAATCGATTTTTTGAAACAGGAAACCCAGGCTCCATCATGGGACTTCTTTGGATTGGTCTTATCGGTGGCTTGGTTATGGCATTCGCTACCATGTTCAAACGAACATGGGCAGGAATTACCGCTCCGCTATACGCCTTACTACAAGGATTAGTATTAGGAGGGATTTCTGCAATTTTTGAGGCACAATATCCAGGAATAGTTATTCAAGCTGTAGGTTTAACTTTTGGCACCCTTGGAGTTTTATTGTTTGCATACAAAAGTGGGTTGATTAAACCAACTGAAAACTTTCGACTAATGATTGTAGCGGCTACTGGAGGCATTGCAATTTTGTATCTCATTAGTTTTATAATGGGCTTCTTCGGCTCCTCAGTAGGCTTTATACACAGCAATGGTCTTTTTGGTATTGGCTTTAGCTTATTCGTTGTAGCTATTGCTGCACTAAATTTGGTGCTCGATTTTGATTTCATTGAAGCAGCTGCCGATGCTGGTGCTCCCAAGTATATGGAATGGTTTGGGGCATTTAGTTTGATGGTAACATTGATATGGCTATACCTAGAGATTCTTCGTCTTTTGGCTAAACTTAGAAGTCGTTAGATATGGGCATAAATGAAATCTTATTTGGCGGACTAGCACTCATAGGTATTTTACTATTCCTATTTTTTGGTCGCTATCGGTCAAGCCGATCGCAACGCGAACGCACAAATAGAATAAATTGGACCAGAAGAGTTAGGCGCAAACGAAAAATATAATTTAAATGAACCCATAGTCTTTTGCACTGCCTGTAAGCAATGCAGTCATTGCTTTTTCTTCACCACAGTCATACCATCTCCAATTGGCAGCATCGTCAAAGTCACCCTCTCATCCCTAAATATTTTTTCATTTAAAGATCGAATAGAAACAGTGGTATCTTCTTGGTTTGTTGGATCGGCTACTTTTCCGCTCCATAGAACGTTATCAATGCAAATAATTCCGCCGGGTCGTATCAAAATCATTAATTTTTCATAATACCGATCGTAATTCTCTTTATCAGCATCAATAAGTGCGAAATCATATGTTGACTCCCCTTCAATGCTAATAAGCTTATCAAGAGTTTCCAATGCTGGACCAATCCGAAGATCGATTTTCTCTTCAACACCTGCTTCAATCCAATAACGCTGAGCTATTGACGTCCAACGTTTAGAGATATCACATGCCACCAAACATCCATCCTGGGGCAATACAAGAGCTACACACAAAGCGCTATATCCAGTAAATGTACCAATTTCAATCGATTTCTTAGCTTTAATCAATTCCACTAAAAAACTCAAAAGTTGGCCCTGATCCGGTGATAACTGCATTCGGCTAAGCTCTAAGGTAGAAGTTTCTTCGCGACACTTGATAAGTACTTCGCTTTCACGCAATGAAGTCTTCTTTATATAACTGTCGACTGTACTTTTTATCAATAAGGTTTCATTACCCATAAATTACTACCATTTCTCGATGTGTGGTCGAAGATCTATCTCAAACGACCAAGCGGAGCGCTGTTGCTGTGTTAAATTGTAAACAGTTTCAGCTATCGCATCAGGTTGTAAGAAAAATTCATCGGGACGACCTACCATTGTGGCTCGACTAGTTTCAAGATTAATTACTCCATCAATCACGACGTAACTAACATGAATACCTTTTGGTCCAAGACTTCTAGCCATTGATTGTGCGAGACTACGCTGTGCTGCTTTAGCAGATGCAAAACCGGCAGTTTGGGCTCCACCACGAAGCGAAGCGGTTGCCCCAATTACTACTATAGAACCCTGACCCCGCACTTTCATCGTAGCGATTACCTGTTGAGTTGCAATCAGTAAGCCATAGGTATTGGTCTTCCATGAGGATTCAAACTCCTCGGGTTTTGTCTCTTCTAGTGATTTCCAATCTCCAGCCCCAGCGTTATAAATCATCACATCCACAGGGCCAATTTCTTCATGAACACGACTGATTGCAATAGAAATAGATTCCGGATCACGAGCATCGCAAGGAACTGCCTTACTGTTTTCTATCTCAGAGCTTAGCTTAGACAAAAATAATTGATTCCGAGATAGCATCGCTACTTTGTATCCTGCATTACTAAACCGTCTAGCGAAAGAAGCGCCATTTCCAGGACCTACTCCTATGATTACACAGTTCTTATTCATTTTGCATTTTTTCCAGCGACCAGGGTCATTACGTAGGTACCCTACCATGAAGCAATGACATTTTTCTATATCCTTGGCCACAGATATAATCTTATTGTAATTCACATTTGCTTTTTTAGATGATCCAGAGTTGTCTTTGGCTATGTCAGCTCGCTTCACGCTCACTTCACGATAAAATATGAACAATTCCAATTTCGACATCAATTCACGAGTCACGCCAATGAGATCAGAACCGCAATCCAAAGGAAGTATATTATTAGTTGAAGATCACCAAGACATAGCTGAGATGATGTTCACTTTTTTTGAAAAACGTGGCTATACACTAGACTATGCTGCAGATGGGGCTGTCGGAATGGTTTTGGCTAATGAGAATAAATACGATGCCATTATTCTTGACCTAATGCTGCCCCGGGTAGACGGTTTAGAAGTGTGCCGACGTCTTAGAACAGAGGCAGGTGATTCTACTCCAATTCTCATGCTAACTGCTCGTGACACACTGGAAGACAAAATCGCAGGGCTAAATGTCGGAGCTGATGACTACCTTGTAAAACCTTTTGATATCAATGAGCTTGAAGCACGGGTGAATGCCTTAATTCGAAGAAATAGAGGCGATCTGAGTAATGAAATACTTAAGGCAGGTGATTTAACTTTCGATACTGGCACATTCATTGTGAAAAGGGGCGACCAACAAATCAACCTTTCTCCAGTCGGATTTAAACTACTGAAGATTCTGCTTAAAGCATCACCAAAGCTTGTAACTCGTCGAGAAATAGAACGAACTATATGGGGAGATCTGCCACCAGATAGCGATGCACTTCGTAGCCACATGTATAACCTGCGAAAAGCTATTGATCGACCTTTTTCAAAGTCATTACTGCATACTGTTCAAAGTCAAGGTTATCGTATCTATGATTCTGATGCATAATTGATGAAGCCGATGCATGGAAACAAAATGGGAATTGCCCGCCGATTTGGGCGTGCGGTCACTTTACATATTGGCCTTATAGCAATTGCAGTAATTTTAGGTATTTTTGCAGCCAACTGGATTATCGAGGAGCGCATGGTAAAACAAGCACTGACAGCTGAATCAGACCATTTTTGGGCTGCATTAAAAACTAATGGAAGTTTTGCATTGCCAGACACTAGCAATTTAAAGGGTTACTTATCCATAAAAACTGATAACCAATTACTGCCACAGGAACTTCGTGGCCTTCCCTTGGGTTTTCACAAACTCAAATCAAGCTCCGATTACAGAGTCGCACTCGTATCAGAGTTAGGATCTGAGCAACTCACACTAGTTTTTAACGCAGGACAAGTTCGACAACTAGCAATATTATTTGGCTTGGTTCCGCTGGGATTCCTACTATTCGTAATATATGGTTCTGTTTTTGCCAGTTATCGCTTATTTAGAAGTTCTGTATCGCCAGTCGTAATGCTAGCTAAGAAGGTTCAACAATTAGGTCCTGAAACACTTAATAGCGAGGATTTCAATGTCGATGATCTCGACGATAACGTTGATCAAGAGATTGTAAGCCTCACACATGCACTGAACCAATTAGTGCTTAGAGTAGAAAATTTTGTTGAAAGAGAAAGAGACTTCACTCGCAATGTCAGTCATGAATTAAGAACACCTCTAACCGTAATAAACATGGCATGTGATCTCATTTTGCAAGAACCCGACATAACAGATTCATCTGAAAAAACAGTTAGGCGTATTAAAAACGCTGTGAGCAACATGGTTAATTTAGTAGAGACATTCTTATTGATCTCTCGGGATATGGATGATGATTTGAAAACAGATGCGATATCTATCAGAATGCTCATCGAATCCGAGTTAGAATTTATTCAACCACTTATTGAAAATAAATCTATTGAAATAAGCATAAAAAACGATAATGATTTTAGTATAAAAGCTAACGAAAAGGTTTTATCAGGTTTGATAGGAAATCTCCTGCGAAATGCAGCAACCTATACTGATGAGGGCCAAATATCGATCGAAATAGGTGAGCAAACTCTAACTATCAGTGATACTGGAATCGGGATGAGCCAGAGCGAAATTAATCAGGTTTTTGATGCTCATTACCGTGGGAACCACACGAAACGTATCGGTCACGGCATAGGAATGACCATCGTTAAAAAACTTACGGATCGATTTGGCTGGGACATAAATATACAAAGTGTCTACGGACAAGGAACAGTCGTCTCCATTACTTTTAATACATAGCTTTAGTGTCAATTATTCATCAAGTACCGAGCTATTTTTTCTAATCAAAGATTTGGCACAAAATAAAATAGTACCGCTAATTTCAATAATTACCTTCACCTAAAAATCACATTAAATAAGTAGAGTGTGAAGTTGAGGAACCCCACAAAACCTCAGAAAGTCCTCCTTATATTGTGGGTGGGTCGCCTCACTATGTGTGGGGCGACTCTTAAACCTTAGGAACCATTCTGGATAACTGCAGAAAATATAAAATTGAACCATTAGCGTCATTCAGTACCTGATTAACAACCCTATCTAAAAAATCCGTGAAAAAACCAGTTAACTGTGTTGACAACTTATTTAGAACAACTAATAGGTCTATTTTTAAAAAATGAAAATCGATTACAAAACTAAAATAACTACCATTGATGGCAAAGACACAGATCTCACGAGCTATATTGGCGATGTCTTGCTAGTTGTTAATACCGCCAGCTTTTGTGGCTATACAAATCAATATTCTGGGCTTGAAACGCTTTACAGCCGTTATAAATCGCGTGGCTTTTCAATACTTGGTTTCCCCTGCAATCAATTTGCCTTTCAAGAACCTGGAAAAAACCAAGATATATTAGATTTTTGCGAAAAAAAATACTCTGTTACCTTTCCAATGTTTTCAAAAATTGAAGTCAATGGTGCTAACGCCCATCCATTGTTCAAACAATTAAAAGATGCAAAACATGGCTTTTTAGGCAAAAATAAAATTCAATGGAATTTTAACAAGTTCTTAATTAGCCGAAATGGTACTGTATTAGCACGCTACGGCTCAAATCGAAAACCAAAACAACTTGAAGCGCCGATAGAAGAAGCGTT
This sequence comes from uncultured Acidiferrobacteraceae bacterium, assembly GCA_964343365.1. GTDB lineage: Bacteria > Pseudomonadota > Gammaproteobacteria > Arenicellales > UBA868 > CAJXWH01. Next base: position 29,813 of record CAYFJI010000008.1, on the reverse strand, counting down.
ACAAACAAATATTTAGTAACCAACGGAAGGACTATCAGATTGATACATTAAATTTTTGGTCCTTTAGCTCGTTTAACCAACTCCTTTGAATTTGATTTTTTTAGTTTTTCCCAAGCTGCAAGAGCCTGGCGCCTTCCATCATCTAAATCAATAATTGGATTAGGGTAGTTATGACCTAACCGTATTCCAGCTGATCGCATTAGAGCATCAGGTGCACACCAAGGTTGATGAATCCACTGCTCTGGCAATTCTCTGAGTTCTGGTACCCAAGCCCTAATATAGGCTCCATTTGAATCAAAGCGCTTACCTTGTAAAACTGGATTGAAAATTCGGAAATAAGGTGCGGCATCCACCCCACACCCAGCCACCCACTGCCAACTAGCCGCATTATTGGCTATATTGGCATCGACGAGCGATTCCCAAAACCATGCTTGCCCTTCCTGCCAGGGTACTAGCAACTGCTTAACTAGAAATGAAGCTGTCACCATTCTTGCACGGTTATGCATCCAACCGATAGATCGTAACTGCCTCATACCTGCATCTACAAAAGGGTATCCAGTTTCCCCATTTTTCCAAGCAGCCAGATAATCATCATTAATTATCCATGGGAAATTTTCGAAACTTGCATTTAGTGGCGCATATGGAAGTGAATTCCAATAATACAATAGATGGTAAGAGAATTCGCGCCAAAAAAGTTGGCGAAGATAGGCTTCCAAATCATCATTATCTTGTCGGCCATTGAATCCCTGTATTTGGGTCCATATATCCACCACACTAATCTCGCCAAAATTTATATGAGGTGACAACTTGGAAGTCGCATTTAAACCCGGCTCCTCTCTGCTCTTAATGTAATTATTTGCGTGATCCCTACAAAATATGTGAAATTCTTCCAGAGCATTAAATTCTCCAGGTTTCCAATAATTGCCTAAAGATTGGTCTAAAGAATTTGTTTCCCGGAAAAAATTCCATTCTAAAGGTGATTCAGTTCTAATCGACACAGCAGAGAATTTCAGAGATACCTTTGGAGCATCGGTTCGAATTAGTGATCGATTTTTAATACAAGCTCTATAGAATGGGGTGAAACGTTTAAACGGTTGCCCACTCTGACTAAGAATCTTGCCAGACTCATATAAGAGACCATTTTCAAAAACCTGAGCATGAATACCACTCTCTTTTAGACTAGTCTGTAAAAAATCATCCCCTTGATCAAAAAAATCGTATCTTTTTGACCAAAATATCGAGCGAGCATTGGTCTCGTTGGCTATGTCCTTAAGGGTGGCGAGAATTGATCCGCGCCTAAATACTAATAAACTGCCTTCTTCTCTAAATTGCTGATCTAATGTTAGAAGACTTTTTAAGAGCCACCACCTTGCTGGCGCGCCAGGTTTCCAAGAATTCTTAGAACCATCATCAAGTATGTAGCACCCTATCATTGGTGCCTCAAGATCAGCCACAGCCGCTAAAGCAGGATGATTAGTTAACCTAAGATCATTATTAAACCAAACTAGAACCGGTTTCAAAAACTCTTCCAATGTCTGCTGAGATTGAGGCCAATACCAAAAATGATCTTACATTTAATAATTATATTAATAATTTGGATCATCTCAAACCTAAAGTGAACAAGGTGTCAATCCAAGACTCCATTTTTAATCCGAAATCTACAGATAAAACTTTTTATAATCGAACATCAACAAAATTATCGTCACGTATTTTTCACACAACTGTAGAATAATAGTTCTTTTGAACACCTTAAAAACATAAGTTTATGAACATCACTCCACTCTTCATTGGGCTAGCAGTCTCGTTGCTTGTCGCATCAATCGCCTGGGGCCTGAGTCTTCGACAAAAAAACGTTGCTATAGTAGATATTTTCTGGCCCTTATTCTTGATAGTCCCGGTCGCTCTTTGTTTTTATTTAAATCCATCACCGGGAGGGATTGCATCAGCTGGGCTATTTATGATTCTAGTTTGGGGATTACGTCTTTCCATTCATCTCTTCAATAGAACTTTCGGTGAAAAAGAGGATCATAGGTATGCCGAAATACGCTCTCGATCGGGCTCTGGATTTGCCTTTATAAGTTTATTCAAAATTTTCTGGCTTCAAGCAATAATTGGGTGGATCATAGCTATGCCAATCTTTCTAATTACCCAATCGAATATTTCGTTTGGGATTATCCATTTAGCTAGTCTCGTACTATGGTTCATAGGATTGTGTTTTGAAAGTATTGCTGATTGGCAGCTTTCTGTATTCCGAAAAAAATTTAAAGGCACAAACAAAGTACTCGACACCGGTCTATGGAAATACAGTCGACACCCCAATTATTTTGGAGAATTTTGTATGATCTGGGGATTCTATTTCCTATCAATCCCATCTGGAGGTTGGTGGACTATTTTCGCACCATTAATCCTAACTTATTGTCTATTTAAATTTACTGGGGTAGCCCGAATGGAAAAAACTATTGATGAAAGACGCCCAGAATACAAGGCTTATTCAATGAAAACTAATGCTTTCTTTCCAGGACCAACGAAATCCTTAAGTTGATTTTTTATTTGAAAAGATGGTTTACCAAAGAATTTAGGGAATTTCGAAAAGCACATGGTCAGCAGCGATAATATTGCCATCGTAGGTGCCGGTGTATCAGGACTAGTAGCAGCTTATATTCTTGGAAAAAAACACCGCGTAACCTTATTTGAAAAAAGCGCCAAACTCGGAGGGCACGCTAGAACAGAAGTAGTAACTGATCGGGAGCATGATCTATTAATTGATACTGGATTTGTCGTTTTTAATGAACTAAATTATCCATACTTATGCCGACTATTTGATACGCTAAACATTAAAACACAGGCTACCAATATGAGTTTTAGTGTGCGCTGCGAGAAATCTGGGCTTGAATACAATGGTAGCAATATCAACACATTTTTTTCGCAAAGAAATAATTTACTAAAGCCGTGGGTCTGGTTAATACTAAAAGATATCATCCGCTTCAATAACGAATCAATAAAAAAACTGAATAGTGGACTGGATGACAGCATCAGTGTAGGCGAATTTTTTCAAAATAACCATTACAGTCATCAATTCTTTGAGAAGTATCTAGTCCCTCTTGGTGCATCTATTTGGTCTTGTCATGAAAAAGATTTTACAAATTTTCCGATACGGTTTGTAATACAATTTTTACACAATCATGGACTTCTTCAGATAACAAAACGTCCCATCTGGCGCACGATATCTGGCGGCTCTTATGAATATGTACGAAAACTTCAAAAAAAATTGGGTAGTCAGATTAGATTGAATGCACATGTAAACCGAGTGGAACGAAAGAAAAAAGGAGTTTTGGTACACTGGAACGACAATTATATGGAAATGTTTGATGAGGTCATAATGGCGACACATGCTGATACAAGTATGCATACCGTTGCTAATCTTGACCAAGAAGAATATGAGACATTAGAAAAGTTTGCGTATGGCGATAGCGAAGGCTGTCTTCATACTGATACTAAAACCCTACCTGACAATAGAAGAACTTGGGCTAGTTGGAATTATAGACTTCCAACAAATAGCCATAAAGGAGTTTCAATTTGCTATAACATGAACCTTTTGCAAAACCTCGATACCCCACAAACTTACTGTATGTCACTCAACCAAAATCACATGATTGATCCAAAAAAAGTGATAAAAAATATCCGATTTCGGCATCCAATATTTCGTGCTGGAAGAGATGAGGCGCAAGAAAAACATGGGCTTTTAATTAGAAGGAACGGTATTTCATATTGCGGAGCCTACTGGGGATATGGCTTCCATGAAGATGGTGTAAAAAGTGCAATTTCAGTATGTAATTCATTTTCTATTGAGCCTCCATTTTGAAAAGTTGTATCTACAAGGGTCATGTAGTTCATCATCGATTTTCTCCTCATGAACATAAATTTAATTATAAGCTGTTCATGCTATATCTAGATCTTGACGAATTACCTCAACTTTTTGATCCTTACTTTTTGTGGTCAGCAAGAAAACCCGCGCTTGCCGAATATCGCCGTATCGATCATTTCGGTGATCAAGAAATCTCCATGGCTCAATGCGTAGGTGATTTAGTCGAACAAAAAACTGGACAAAGGCCTTCTGGCGCAATTCGACTTCTAACTCATCTTCGATATTTCGGTTATTGCATGAACCCAGTCAGCTTCTTTTTCTGCTGGGACGAAAATGACTCCCACTTGGAACATATTGTTGCAGAAGTTTCAAACACTCCATGGAATGAACGTTTTTGTTATGTATTAAGTCCAGCGTTATACGATAACGGTGATATCTTACGCTTTCAGACCCAAAAGAGCTTTCATGTTTCACCATTTATGCCCATGAATCTTCAATATCTTTGGCGTTTTATTGGGCCAAAAGATCAACTAAGAGTAAGCATTAGAGTCCAAAAAAATGAAAACAAATTATTTAATGCCCAAATGTTTCTTTCAGCTGAAAAAATTTCACAGTCTTCACTAACTCGATGCCTAATTCAATATCCATTCATCACTGCGAATGTGATTCGTGGCATTCATTGGCAAGCATTTCGCCTATGGCTAAAAAAAACTCCATTTTATCCTCACCCTGATCGAGGATTTAAGGCTGACAAAACATGAGCAATCCACAATCACAATTAGAGAATGGGAAAAGTCCAAAAAATATAGTTTACCTAATTAGCCGTATATGCCGGATATTTATTCTACGAAGACTTAAGTTTTTAAATCACGCTATAGAAATTTGTGACCCTTGGAAAACATTTACCGTTGGTAAGGGATCTCCAGTAGCAAACATAAAAATAAGCGATCCATTGTTTTATCAGATCGTATTTCAAAAAGGATCCTTAGGGATAGCTCGGTCTTGGATTGATAATGGATGGGATACATCTGACTTAACACATGTCATGAAAATTTTTATTCGTAATCAAAAAGTCGGTGACACATTTAATCATGGTATTTCGCGATTAGCTGGTTCACTAGCTTTCAAACGTCATAAACAGCGGGCCAATACACTTTCCGGAAGTAAAAGGAATATCTACAAGCATTACGATCTTGGTAATGATTTCTTTGCATTAATACTCGATAAAACAATGGCTTACTCCTCAGGATTTTTTGAAACAACAGAATCAACACTAGAAGACGCATCGATTTCGAAAATGGAACGGATAAGCCAAATGCTTGATCTTAACTCTGAAGATCATTTACTAGATGTTGGCTGCGGATGGGGTAGCTTCGCTATTCATGCTGCTAGTCGCTATGGATGTAAAGTGACTGGTATCACTATATCATCCGAGCAATACCAGCTAGCTTCAAAAAGAGTTGAATTAGAGGGCTTATCCGATCTTATTGAAATTCAGTTATGCGATTATAGAAATGCTAAAGGAAAGTTTAGCAAGCTTGTATCGATAGAGATGATTGAAGCTGTTGGTCATGAGTATCTACCTCAATTCTTTAAAACAATCTCGGATTTGCTTGAACCTAACGGAAAAATAGTGCTGCAAGCTATCGTGATGCCTAACGAGCGATATTCGCAATACCTCCACAATTCTGATTTTATTCAGGAATATATATTCCCAGGAGGTTGCCTTTTATCAAAAAATGTAATAGAGGAAAATGTTTCGAAACACACGAGTCTAGAAATAATTGGTGTTACATCAATTGGAAAACATTATCCAAGCACACTCCGACATTGGCGGAAGAATTTCTGGGAAAATAAAGAAAAAATTAAGTCGCTAGGCTACCAAAAAGACTTTATTAGAATTTGGCATTATTATTTTTGTTATTGCGAAGCCGGTTTTGAAGAAAAATATCTTGATAATTTTCAGATCTTGCTAAAAAAAACTAACTCTACATAACCAAAGCAATTAATTACCGCATGAAAAATAAAAAATCTCTATCGATAATTGTTAATTTGATAGCTTTCAAAATCGGCTGGGTGAGTTCAGTCTTTGGTGCAACAAGTGAACTTCCATGGTTTGGACCTCTATGGATATTGGGTTGGACTATTTCATTTTTTGCCTGGCAAAGAAAACTAACAACCGAGTGGGTCTTGCTAGTAGGTGCCGCCATAATCGGATACATTTTTGACTCTGTTATGGTTTTACTTCACTTTATTGAGTTTCCGCCAGAAGTTAGACTTGGGGAACCGTCACCGTTTTGGATGGTAGCAATGTGGGTAAACTTTGCAGCCACACTCAGATACAGTCTTGGCTGGATGCGTGATCGTTTCATCCTTGGAGCCATAATCGGTTTAGCACTAGGTCCATTAGCATATATAACAGGATCTGGATTGGGAGCTATTGAAATTACGTCCGGAATTCTTCCAATAGCGATTGAATGGCTAATCGGAATACCACTTCTTTTGTATATTGAAAGCATAAGCCGAAAAGGTACTTTACAACTGAGATCAGAAACTAAACAAAAAGATTCTTACCGAGCTAAAAATACTTGAATACTGTGAAAAATAAATTAGTTAAGGAGCTATTTTCGATAGCAGAAAAAGGGTATGTCCCTGACTCTATATTGCGAAAGGGAATTCAGCACATGTGTAGAAAACGTATCATAGAGATCCGTTTATCAGGCGAAAATAACCGAGAAAAGTCCATTAAAGACTTTATCGACAACATGAATCGAGCTGAAATAGCACCATCCCCTTATTTTGCGAACCAACAACACTATGAGATTCCTCATAATTTTTTTGAGCTTGTTCTAGGATCATATAAAAAATATAGTTGCGGTTACTGGGATGATACCACCCATGATATAACTCAAGCAGAGAGCCGAGCGTTAAAGCTCACCTGTCAACATGCTGATATCCAAGACGGACACAAAATCCTTGAGCTTGGTTGCGGATGGGGATCACTGACATTATGGCTTGCAGAAAAATTTCCTGGCAGTCACGTTACAGCAATCTCAAATTCATCTTCACAGAGATCATATATATTTAAAAAAATAAATGAATTGGGTTTAACGAATGTTGAAGTACTCACCAAAGATATAAATCATTTTAGGCCGACAACCAATTTTGATCGAATCGTTTCGGTTGAGATGTTTGAACACCTGCGTAATTACAATGAAATCTTTAATCGTATCTCCCATTGGTTAAATAAGGAAGGTAAGTTCTTAATGCATATTTTCTGTAATGAGTTAGAGCCATATTTGTTTATTGACCGCGGTCCAAGCGACTGGATGACTCGGCATTTTTTTAGCGCTGGCATGATGCCGAGCACCGACCTACCCCTTTATTTTCAAGATGCTTTGACTTTGGAGGATGAATGGCATTGGGATGGAATCCACTATAAACGCACTGCCAATGCGTGGCTTGACAACCTAGACAGGAATCGACGTGACGTATTACCAATCCTCTCCACCATTTATGGCGCTGAAAATGCCAATCAATGGTTTCATCGATGGCGCCTGTTTTTTATGGCCTGTGCTGAATTATTCGGAATGGATAAAGGAAGTGTCTGGGGAGTACATCACTATCGATTTAATCAACAATAAATCGTGTTTCGATTACTCATACCAACACTGATTAAACCCAAATGGTGGCAATATGGTTAGAAAAAAACAGTTTACGCTTAGCCTAGGATTAATTTTTTTTATTATTTTTATGAATGCAAATACAAAAATACAGGCCTCACCTACACTTGACCCAGTAGAGTACGTTGACATCGACCGATTCATGGGAAAATGGTATGTGATCGCTGCGATTCCAACGATCATAGAAAAAAATATATATAACGCGATAGAGGTTTATAGGAAATCTAAAGATGGCACCATTGCTACAACCTTTACCTTCAGAAAAGGGGGCTTCGATGGGGAAGAAAAAATATACACGCCCAAAGGTTTTATTAAGGACAAAAATTCAAATGCAATTTGGGGTATGCAATTTATTTGGCCAATTAAAGCAGATTACCGCATTATTTACTTGGATCCGAATTACGAGACCACGATCATAGGGCGAAATAAGCGTGATTATTTGTGGTTCATGTCGAGACAAGCACACATCCCCGAATCTACATATAACAAACTATTAAATGTTGCAAAAAATTCCGGATATGATCTAAATCTTATTAAAAAAATTCCCCAAAGATGGCCGTAATATCCACCGAAAGATTTGGGTAACGTCCAATATATCCTAATCTACCCCTGCCCTAATGAAACTTCAGTGGGAAAATCAAGAGAGCACCAAGCGTCAAAACCGCCAACGAGGTGATAAACAGATTTGAACCCACGATTAACGAAATATTCAGCAGCTGGTTGGCTAGAATTCCCACGATAACAATAGACTAGCAACGGATCATTCAGTTGAGCGACTCGCACAAAATCCTCTATATTTTCATTACCCACTAGCTGTGCATCTTTTATATGCGCTCTGTTAAATGAAACAAAATCTCGTATATCAACTATAGTGATACGGCCACTTTTAATGATCTTGTAAGCTTCTTCAGGTTGAATTTCTATATACATGCCAATCAAATCAAAGTTCAATAGGATATTTTTCTTGCCAACTGCAGCCTATTGACGGATAAAAAATAATCAAAACTAGCCAACGCGTGTTTGAATCATAATTATTCTGTGTTTTGTGCATTATTAAATCCAAATTACTGAATCTTTTAATAATTTTTTCTATTTTGGAGTGGTTTACCTGTTATCAATAAATCCCAAAGTCGCTGCAACACCCAAGCTACAACCGTCACAACAACTACAAAAACAATTCTTGCGAAACTATTATTTGATGATGGCCCAAGTTCTAAAACCGCAAAAACCCATGCTCCCCATATCACTGCCCATCCAATACGGCAAAGTGGACGCATTAAGTTGGTTTTGCGGGGACGATCCGTACTCATAGATTTTTTACCAATGACCAATCATGATACCTAATTCCTCAGTCAATTGAGGGGTACTGTGGTATGTGTCAGAAAAAGACACTTCAGTTCGTACCTTCAAACTTCCCATCCAATCAAAAAGATGATCGTGAAATCTTTTTCTCACTGCATCATAGCGAACATCAGTGCCGCGATCAACGATCTCATTAGGATCATCCTGCAAATCAAATAGTTGAGGCGGAAAATTTCTGTAAAAAATATATTTCCATTCATTGGTCTGCACCATATAACCACGGCAATCACTCGGATTTAACCTCAATCTCAATCTTGGACCCCGGCTGCTGTAATTGATCTCGCTTATGGCTGCCTCTCTTGAAGTGAAGGAATCACCCCCATTTCTGATTAACGGCAACAATGAATCACCTTCCAGTCGTTCCATAACTGGATCAGCGCCAACCGCCTCTAAAATAGTTGGGCATACATCGATCGCTTCTACCAGATCTTCAACTATTGTCCCGCGACTATCATTAGCTTCCTCGGACGGATCATAAATTATCAAAGGAATCCTGACTGAGGCATTATGAAACAAATCTTTTTCCCCAAGCCAGTGATCCCCTAAATAATCGCCGTGATCACTTGTAAAAACAATCATTGTATCTTTTAACCAGTTTTTCTTCTCTAAACAATCAATCACCTTCCCGATGTAGTCATCGACCTGATGAATCAAGCCCATATAGGTTGGTATAACCTTGGAACGCACTTCTTCTTTGGAAAAGTTTTGACTGTAATCTTCTAACATAAATGCGTTATAGACTGGGTTCGGATCGCTCTTTTCCCCATTGTGCCGAATTGCGGGCAAAACATCACTAACGTTGTAAAGGTTGTGATACGGATCTGGTGCGAGGTAAGGCCAATGTGGCTTAATATAACTTAAGTGCATACACCATGAATCCTCATCGTCTACCGAATCGAGAAAATCGATTGCTCGCTTGGTGACAAAAGCTGTTTCTGAGTGTTCTTCAGGAACACACGCCGCCAAACCAGCATTATGCATATGCCAACCGCTAACTCTTTCACCGGCCAGGTTAATAGCACTATTTACCCATCTCTCCCAAGGATTGTTGCCACTTAGTTGATTATTTCTTAAATATTCAATATAACCGAGTGCGTCTGGCAACATCGCATCTGGATAAAGGCCAGAATAAGCCTCAAAAGGATAAAATCCATTATTTGACTGACACTGTCCCTCTTCTGAATGCAACTCAATATTGAATGTCTCTAAGGCCTTCTTATTGGGGTAGCCTTCTGACTTTCCCACAACAACCGCTTTCATTCCAGTTTGACGAAGATAGTCTCCTAAAGTCAATTCACCTATCTTCAACGGATCACCGTTTCCCATCACTCCGTGGGAAGACATATAGCGCCCAGTATAAAAACTAGCACGAGAAGGCCCACACAAGGGTGCTTGGCAGTAGGCTCGAATAAAACTTACTCCAAGACTAGCTAACTTATCTATATTTTTTGTTCTTATATGAGGATGCCCATAACATGACAAATAATCTGCCCGTAGTTGATCACACATAATGAAAAGAATATTCATTAATTGCTCCTAAATCTTATGAGTATGTATTGAATGCAACCGTATATCATCCACATTATCTCCATTTAACCTCCAGACTTCTTTATTCGATCCTACAATCCAAAATAGCACTAGCAATGACATTAATGATCCAATTGTTACAGCCGTTGGAGGCGTAAATGCAGATGCAAGCGCTCCCATCATCAAGCCGCCGAACGGTATCAAGCTAAAAGTAATGCTATGAATTCCCATAACACGCCCTCGGAGGGCGTCGGGGACAATGAGCTGCAATACGGTCATCGAACTAACTAAAAATGCCGCTCCAAAAGAAGCCGAGATAACAACAAAAAAACTAATCAAAAGAAATCTAGCTTCGACAGGAATGGGAAAACTTGCCAAAAATGCAAATCCAAGTAAGGTAACTGGTGACAATACCGCAAACATAACAATAAACATACCAAGTCGTTTTGATTTCTGAAAACGCCCAACAGTGAATGTTCCTATAACGGAACCAATTCCCTGGATCGAAAGGAGAAGGCCATAGGTTCGCTCATCCCCTCCCAATAAATCCGCGAACACGGGTAATATTTGTATGTACGATGTAACAAAAAGATGCAAAGAAAAAGTTAATATAATTAGGTTTCGAAAAATTCGATTTTCAATCACAAAACGAAATCCTTGGAAAAACTCATCACTTGGCCTGCCTGTTTCTTGGAATCTGATCCCACTGGGTATCGTCCTCAAAGCTGCAGTCATAATAAAAAATCCAAGAGCGCTCAATGCAAATACGATAAAGGTGTCGGCAACTGCAATTAATAATCCTCCAATCACTGGTAAAATCATTCTTGTGCCTTGCCACAAAATTGTATTCAAAGCTACCGCGCTCATCATTTGATTAGCATTTATCAGGCTTGGAAATAAAGATGATCGAGCTGGCATTTCAAACCCATGAACAAGGCCTAACAACGCTGCTAATAAAAATACCTGCCAAACTACGATCAGTCCTGTCAAATCTAGAAAAGTTATTAAAATTAGCACTATTCCGCTCATCGATGTAGTGACCAACAATAATTTTCTACGATCAAATCGATCTGCCATTGCGCCACCAATCAAAGTAGAAAAAATCGTGGGGATTGCAATAGTGGCACCAAGAATGCCTAAATCAAAAGCAGATCCACTTAATTCAAAAACGAGCCAAGCTAATCCTACAAAATAGAGCTGTACGCTACCGATTGACGCAATAGATCCTAGCCAGAAGCGTCTATATGATGGGGAGTTTAGTGCATTAAAATTCACATAATTCTCTGATAGGTGATTCTATCCAATTTTTATTTACAACAACTAATTCTAATACTTGTTGTTTGTTGATTATAAGTCCAAAAAAACGGTAAACGAGGTCGCCAACGTGTTTAACTTAACGCCTTGCATAGATTGATTTAGATTCAAAAACAAAGTCTTTGGTTCCATTGCTATCGATTCCTGCTTAAACTACGACTGAACCAGCCTATGTCTTATCAATTCGAATGTATGGAAGATAACAAATTTACCCGAACCTTATCGATATTAGGGCCATATTTGTGGCCACAGGGACAGAGGCGACTTCGTCTCCGGGTTATTTGCGCACTACTTAGTCTCGCAATAGCTAAGCTCGCTAATGTCTTGGTGCCATTAATTTTAGGAAGAACTGTAGATAGTCTTTCTAGCTTAGAAACTGCGCCAAACCTTTTTTTTGGAGTCCCTTTAGCAATAATTCTTGCTTATGGATTTACGCGATGGTCTTCATCAGCCTTTGCTGAGATTCGAGATGCTTTGTTCGCAAAAGTATCTCAAAATGCGATTCGTCAAATTTCTCTAAAAGTTTTTCGACACCTTCATTCACTAAGTTTAAGATTTCATCTCGACCGCCAAACTGGCGCACTTAATCGGTTCATCGAACGAGGCACTCGTGCCATACAATTTTTACTCTCTTTTGTGGTTTTCAATCTGTTCCCAACCATTATTGAGATCTTCCTTGTGTGCGGAATTCTTTGGTATAACTTCGGCATAGAATATGCGCTAGTAACAGCAGTAACAATTGGGTTGTATGTTTGGCTTACTTTTACCATCACTAAATGGCGTATTCGTATACGGAGAAAAATGAATGACGCCGACAATGAAGCGAGCACCCGTTCTGTGGATAGTTTATTAAATTTTGAAACAGTTAAATATTTTAATAACGAAATACATGAATCAAATCGCATAAATAGCGCGCTTAAAGCGTACGAAATAAATGCCACCAAAAGTAGAGAAAGTCTAGCAATACTGAATATCGCTCAAGCTGCCATTGTTATATCAGGCATGGTCGTAATGTTGATACTGTCAGCACTAGACATAAAAAACGGGATAATTACGGTTGGTGCTTTCGTAGCAATTAACGCATATTTACTGCAACTTTGGATGCCTCTAAATATGCTTGGCACCGTATACCGAGAAATTCAACAATCTCTTGTAGACATGGAAAATATGTTCACTCTACTCGATGAAAATCCCGACATTGTAGATATTCCAAATGCGCTCCCAATTAACATCACAGATGCAATTATTCGCTTCTCCAATGTAAGTTTTTCTTATCAAACGGACCGCACAATATTGTCGGATATAAACCTTGAAGTGCAAAGTTCTCAAACACTCGCAATCGTTGGCTCAACTGGCGCAGGTAAATCCACTATAAGCCGGCTATTGTTCAGATTTTATGAAGTAAATAACGGTGTGATTTTAATTGATGGGCAAGACATATCTAAAGTCACACAGGAATCCGTGCGCCAAGCAATTGGTATAGTGCCACAAGATACAGTACTGTTTAATGACACTATTTATTACAACATAAGCTATGGTGATCCTACAGCATCGTCCGAAGATATCTACGCAGCAGCTCGTGCCGCTAGAATTCATGACTTTATTTCACAACTACCCAACGGATATCAAACACGTGTCGGAGAACGAGGATTGAAATTATCGGGCGGCGAAAAACAAAGGGTCGCTATTGCAAGAGCACTATTAAAAAACCCAAAAGTATTGTTTTTTGATGAAGCTACGTCTGCTCTCGACAGTAATACTGAAAAAGAAATACAGGATAATCTGAAAGAGTTGTCAAAGAACCGAACGACCTTAATTATTGCTCATCGACTCTCTACCATTGTTCATGCCGATCAAATACTAGTCCTAGATCAAGGGAGAATCATTGAAAGTGGAACACATCTGTCACTATTAAATTCCGATGGTAAATATTCAGCCATGTGGAAAGAACAAGAAGCTGACATTAAAAAAACAAAAATACAACTTGCTTAATAATCCCAATTATTCGTACACTCAGCAGGACAAATATCCGAAGACTAACAATTTCTTGGATCAAATTACTACTAAGCCTGGACATATCTAAATTCATATTCTTATCTATGCGGCTTCCTGAAAAAATTTTGCAAAAAGCAAAGGATGCTTCTGTTCGGATAGTGTTACCTGAAGGCGAAGATATACGAATTATTGAGGCAGCAAACTTAGTAGTGAAAGAAAACCTTGCCGAGATTATCCTTTTAGGAAATAAGAAAAAAATCCTTGAAGTAGCTAGCCAAAAAAATTTGACATTAACAAACCTTGAGATAATTGATCCCAACAGTGTACGATCAGTTCAAAACTATGCCAACTTGCTAATTTCCCGAAAAACCAAAGGCACATTGTCTATGGAAAAAGCAACTAAGCAGGCTCGCCAGCCCCTAGTATTTGCAAATTGCATGGTAGCAAATGGTGATGCAGATGGCTGTGTTGCCGGTGCTACAACATCTACCGCCGAAATAATGCGACACGCAATAAGAATTGTAGGGCAACACCCGTCATGTCCGGTAATATCAAGTTTTTTTCTTATGCTGTTTGATTCATCCAGTTTGGGCATCAACTATCCTGTCCTTTTTGCAGATTGCGGACTTGTCATTGATCCAGACTCTGAAGAATTGGCCGCCATCGCAGCTTCGACCGCAGACAACGCTGAGTTATTACTGAATGCTCGCCCGGTTGTTGCCATGCTGTCATTCTCAACACTGGGTAGTGCACGACATCCTATGGTGAAAAAAGTTCGGGAGGCTAAGAAACTGCTAGCTGAAGAACGACCAAATTTAAAAGTTCATGGCGAGATTCAATTTGATGCCGCAATTCATGAAGAAATTTTTTGCATTAAGGGTGGAAAAAAACAAGACTATGCCAAGCCGAACGTTTTTATCTTTCCCAACCTCGACTCTGGCAACATTGCATACAAATTAGCTGAGCGTACAGCTGGAGCAATAGCGATTGGACCAATACTGCAGGGAATTAACAAACCTATTAATGACCTGTCTCGAGGGTGCACAGCACAAGATATTGTCCAGAACATTGTAATAACAGCATGCCAGACAAGGAATCTTTTCAAAAAAGATATCTAATCTATCTGGACACTACCTTCTGCTACGCAACCAAGATTTTTCTAATTAAACCAGCAGCCTCATCAATATCACTTTCATCTACATCCAAATGAGTTACAGCTCTCAGCAAAAATTTCCCATTGTCTCCAATCCAGATCCCGTGCTTCCGTAATTCCTTAGTTAACACACTAGCCTGCATACAAGTATCTTTAATGTCAAAAAAAACAATATTAGTCTCTACTTCGGGATTTAAAATTTTTACACCATCTATAGTTTCAATACTCCTGGCAAAGCGATTTGCGTTACGATGATCGACAGCTAATCTATCAATATTGTTCGATAGGGCCCAACTACCAGCTGCTGCTAAAATCCCCGCTTGACGCATTGCACCTCCTAGTCTATGTTTCCACCGCCAAGCCCGATCTATGAAAGTTTTGGAACCAGCGAGCACCGCCCCCACGGGACATCCCAAGCCCTTACTAAGATCCAACCAAACCGAATCAAAATATCTGGCAAAATCTGCAGGTAAAATATTTGACGCAACCGATGCATTCAACAAGCGAGCGCCATCCATATGCATAAAAAGACCATGAGATTTTGCTACATCACTTATACCTTCAACGATATCGCATTGCCAAACTGAGCCTCCCCCCGCATTGGAGGTCTGCTCGATTACAATTAACCTCGATCTAGGTTCTAAAGGGCGCCCCCGTCGAATGAGTGGCTCAACATCTGTGAGGTCAAAAATGCCTCTTTTCCCATTAACACTACGAATCGCAGCGCCCGCAATTACAGATGCTCCGGCAGCCTCATTGTTTACTATATGGGCTGTTTTATCAGCAATAATTTCATCTCCAGGCTCACAATGAACCGAAATCGCAATATGATTACACATGCTTCCAGACGGCAGAAATATAGCTGCATCCTTACCCAACAGGTCAGCTACTTCATCGCATAAACGATTCACGCTCGGGTCTAGATGTTGCTGTTCATCTCCAACTTTTGCCATGGCCATTGCATTTCGCATATCGGCGGAAGGCTGTGTTTGCGTGTCACTATAAAGATTAATTCGAATTGGATCCATGGCCTCTTAACATGATAAATCAATAGATAATACAGATAATTTAGTTAAACAAAGTACCGAAAAGATACACATTTATTGAACAAAAAAATCGCTTATTGGGCAATAATACATTAGCTAAACCTTCTCAACTAATTGGTTAGAGGCTTTCTGCAGTCGCTCACAGGCATTCGATATTATCTCAATATCAGTAGCATAAGAGACCCGAAAATAACCGGGAGCCCCAAAAGCTTCCCCTGGAACCAATGCTACACCAGCCGCATCAAGAAAATACGCAACTACATCAGTATCTGACTGAAGAAGTATACCATCTGGTGTCAGCCTCCCATACAGACCTTTACAGGATGGAAATACGTAAAATGCTCCATCCGGAATGGGACAAACCAACCCGTTTATACGGTTGAGCTCTTGAACAAGTCTATCCCGACGATGCCTGTATGCCCTTAACTGAGACTGTAAAAAACTAAGGTCTCCATCGAGCCCTGCGATAGCAGCATGCTGAGAAATAGACGCTGGATGAAAATTAGATTGGGATTGTAATTTTGCCATACTGCGAATCAACCATTCCGGTCCGCCTCCATAACCAATTCGCCACCCCGTCATACAATATGCTTTGGACATACCATTGCAGGTCAAAATTCGGTTTTTCAAGTCTGGCTCGACTTGAGCTAAGGTATGAAATACCATATCATCGTAAATCAAGTGCTCATAAATATCATCGGTAATAATCATTACATGAGGATAGCGGATAAGCACTTCAGCCAGCGCCGATAATTCAGAGTAGCTATAAACTGATCCAGTTGGGTTTGAAGGACTGTTTAGTATCAGCCAACGAGTTGCAGGAGTGATCGCTGCTTCTAACTGATCTGGTTTTAATTTAAAGTTTTCTGCCTCAGGACAATTAATAATAACCGGCGTGCCATCCGCAATTCTGACCATTGCTGGATAAGAAACCCAATACGGTCCGGGAATAATTACCTCTTCGGCACTGCTCAAAGTTGCCATAAAAGCGTTAAAAAGTAGCTGTTTGCACCCAGCACTAACGGTAATTTGACAAGTTTTATAAATGAGGTCGTTATCACGCTGGAACTTTCGGACAATCGCCTCTTTTAATTCTGGAACTCCATCTACCGCTGTATAGCGAGTGTAGCCCTTCCGAATAGCATCTTCTGCTGCTACCTTAATATGGTCTGGAGTATCAAAATCTGGTTCGCCTTGACTTAGGCCAATAATATTTCGGCCCATGTCTTTCAATTCACGTGCCTTGTCAGAGATTGCACTCGTCTGAGAAGGTTGAATTCGATTAAGACGATCCGAAACTGGTTGATTATTTGTCTTAACATCGTGCATACGTGATCTCGCTAACAATATTTATTGCTACAAATTTCTCTTCTTAGCCTTCAATATAACAGAGATAGGCGGCATACTTCATCTATTGGTAATTAACATTTGTATGGAGAAAGGCACTTTGTCAAAGTTCGCACCGTTATATCACTGTGACTTGCTAATTTCTGGCGGTCGCATTTTTGACGGCTCAACCAATAAATCATTTTTGGGTGATGTCGGTGTTTCTGGCGATCGTATAATCGCTGTTGGCAATCTGGACAAATATAGCGCTGAAACATTGATCGATGGTACAGATTACGCAATAGCTCCGGGATTTATTGATACTCATGCACATGATGATTATTTCGTCTTAAATAACCGAGAAGTAACACCAAAACTCAGTCAGGGCGTTACCACCGTAGTCATAGGAAACTGCGGCATTAGCCTTGCACCATGGATCGCTGATCGAAAACCTCCCGCGCCCATGAATCTCATTGGAGATCAAAAAAGTTACTGTTTCCCAAGTTTTGAATCCTATCGGAAAGCACTAGAAGAGAAACCACCTTCTATTAATGTTGCCTCTCTAATTGGTCACTCTACTCTGCGTTGTGCAACTATGGACGAACTAAACCGTCCTGCTAATGCTAAAGAAACGGCACGGATGCAATCGAAATTGCAAGCTAGTCTAAAAGCTGGCGCCATCGGATTCTCAACAGGGCTAGCATATGAACCCAACTACTATGCGACTCCGGAGGAAGTTGTTTCGTTAGCTAAAATGGTAAACGAGTATTCTGGAGTATATGCGACTCATATGCGTAATGAAGGCGACCTTCTTTTTGAAGCTCTCGAAGAATCTTTCAAAACAGGTCGTCTCGCAAACTGTCCACTCATTATTTCTCATCACAAATGTGCTAGTCCGTCAGTAAGAGGGCGAAGTGCAGAATCGTTGAAGAAAATTGAGTCAGCTTCAAAACACCAAATCATTGCATTCGATGTATATCCGTACAATGCCAGTTCCACAATTTTGAAAGAAGATTATATTGATATTTCTGAGGAAATATTGATTACTTGGTCAGAATCGGTGCCTAGCGCCTCTGGAAAAACGCTGTCGACCATAGCGGATGAATGGAATTGTGAAAAAAAAGATGCGATTCGTCTACTCCAGCCAGGAGGCGGCATCTATTTCACTTTGGACGACACTGACGTTGACAGAATTTTAGCTCATCCTAAAAGTATGGTAGGCTCCGACGGAGTGCCTAACGACGAACATCCTCATCCTAGGCTGTGGGGAACATTTCCTCGCATTCTTTCCCATTATGTTCGCAAAAAAAAACTACTAACCCTAGAAAACGCTATCCACAAAATGAGTGGTTTGTCGGCCTCTACATTTCAATTGCGCGACAGAGGTTTTATCCGTTCTGGTTATTTTGCTGATATTGTAATTTTCAATCCTGATTCAATTACAGATAGAGCAACCTACAAAATCCCAAAAAGATCGGCAACAGGTATTCGAATGGTTATAGTAAACGGTACAATCGCCTGGGAAAACAATTCAGGCACTGGGAGTCGAACTGGCACCGTATTACAAAACCAGCACTCACTGAATTTGAATTAAGGTAGTTAATTGTGGCTACCACTTATTGCGCAACAGTCGCAATCTCATAAACACATCCTTAGGCTCAGGATTCTCAGGCATGTCGGGAAATACTTTTTTTAGGCATTGTAGAATTTTCGGATTTTGAAGCCTAAAAAATGTATTGATCTTTTTCTCTAAACCAAGGGTTGAAACCATAGGATTATTTGGATCACTGATTTTATCGCTGGTCAAAAGTTCACTGGCTTTTACATTATCTGGCTCCCGATCTAAAGTGAATTCTAAATTGTTGGCCCAATAATCATGACCAGGATATACACGTGTGGCGTCCGGCAACTGTGACAACTGATATTCAAAAGAATCAAACAAATCTGAGGGATTGCCACCATTATGGCAATTACCAGCACCTGCATTAAATAGTGTATCCCCAGAAAAAAGAGCGGGTTGGTCAGTATGGGCTAGCAAACAAACATGACTCAAAGTGTGACCGGGCGTATCCAACACCTCGAGTTCAACTGTTTTACCTAAACAGACCAGATCACCTGCGTTCAGGCCAATATCAACATTTGGTATATCGGCTTGATGATGTGCCAATAGTTGAGCGCCAGTAGCTTCAACGAGCTCTTGATTACCGCCTATGTGATCAGCATGTTCATGGGTATTTAGGATTTTTTTAATTTGCCAATTATTTTCTTTTGCTTTTTCTAGACACTTTTTATGATCCAAAGGATCTATAGCAAGGGCTTCGCCAGTTTCTGAACAAGCGACTAAATAATTAAAATTTCTCCACGCATTACCGGTCCATATCTGCTCTATTTTCAATCACTCCTCCCTTCTCTAATTTTTTTTTCAAGAAGTGCTAACAATCACTTAGTATACTAATATAACTAAATGTTTATACTATTTTTAACCTATGACTGTAAAACGAGCGAAAAATCAGATTAGCAACAATAGATTAACCAAACGAAACACCATGAAAAATATTCCCAAAGACTGGTTCAATCCTGAGTGTCAAATTTGTCCTCGCTTAAGCGCTCATCTAACCGAAATTGCAGCCCGATACCCAACTTATCATTGCCGACCAGTTCCACCTTTTGGTTCAACCAAAGCGAAACTTTTGATTGTTGGTCTTGCTCCTGGTCGACATGGGGCAAATGCTACTGGACGTGTATTCACAGGAGATCATGCCGGAATTCTTCTATATGAAACACTATATGAACTTGGTATAGCATCACAGTTGCAGTCAACTAGCTCTACTGATTCTATGTCTCTCAATAATTGTCGTATCACTAATGCGGTGAAATGCCTACCACCAAAAAATAAACCAACAGCCATCGAGGTTGCCGCATGCAATCGATATCTAAATGCTGAAGTGAACGATATGAGTACTACCGGCGTAATAGTTGCACTTGGCAGGCTCGCGCATAATGCAATACTAAAAGCCTTATCCTTGAAACTCTCAGAAACTCCTTTCGGTCATGGGTCTGAATACCATCTATCAGACGGAAAAAAACTGATCTCTAGCTATCATTGTAGTCGTTACAATACTCAGACTAGGCGTCTCACAAAGGTCATGTTTTATGAAGTTCTGAAAAGAGCTGCATTATTAGCAGCTATACAAGTTTGATCAGTTAATATACAAATGGTTTACGTTAGATCTCTAGCATATCTGTCCTGATACTCAGGAACCTTAACTAATTAATGAGAAATTTATGGAATACACAAAATTAGGTAGAAGCGGTATCACAGTGTCAAAAATTTGCCTTGGAACGATGACCTGGGGAGAGCAAAATTCTAAAGAGGACGGTTTCGCTCAAATGGATTATGCCATCGAAAACGGTGTTAATTTCTTTGATACTGCGGAAATGTATCCTATAGATACCCGAGCTGCAACCTACGGTCATACTGAAGAAATAATTGGCTCCTGGCTAAAACAACGAAACAATAGATCTAAAGTAGTTATTGCGTCTAAAGTGTGTGGGCCAGGTCGCCATCATGTGCGAAAAGGTAAATGCAATTTTGAAAGAAAAAATATTGTTGCCGCTATTAATGGCAGTCTAAAACGCCTTCAAACAGAATACATCGACTTATATCAGTTACACTGGCCCGATCGAAATTGGGTTGATTTTGGAAACCTTGGTCAAAGTACTTTCATCCCTGACAATGGAGCGGACCGATCCGAAACACTTGATACAATGGATGAATTGATCAAGGAAGGCAAGATTCGAAGTTGGGGGCTATCTAATGAAAGTGCTTGGGGCGTGATGGATTTTGTAGGCCGAGCAATTTGCCGAGATAATCACCAAATCCGGCCTGTCACCGTTCAAAACGCATACAATTTGCTAAACCGAAAATTTGAAATATCTCTAGCTGAAATCGCGTTTAGGGAAGATGTTGGATTGTTAGCATATGCTCCAGTTGCCGCAGGAGTGCTAACCGGAAAATATCTGCATGGCGCACGTCCTACCGACGCTCGAATGACAATTTGGCCACATCAAGATCGTTATTTTAATCCAGAAGCAGAAGTTGCAACTGAATCTTATATGCAACTAGCAAAGAAATATGGGGTGGCTCCAGAAATTTTGGCTCATGCTTTTGTAATTAGTCGGCCCTTTGTAACCGCATCCATTGTCGGAGGCACAAAAATCGAGCATCTCTCGCAGGCTTTCAAAGCACTTGATTATGGTATAAGCAAAGAGCTAGAGCAGGAATTTGAAAAACTGCATCGGAAATATTTAGTGCCAGCTCCCTAAATACTACTGCTCAAAATTTCCAGCTCTGCATAAAAATTGATCTATTGAATGATCTACGGAAAAATCTATTAATCATCAAAACTTCACACTAAAAGGTATCCTTTGGATGATCATAGCTGGTCTTTGTTTTGTTTCAATGACTGGAGTGATTCGCGGATTTCTCTCTGAAATGAATCCATTTCAAGCAGCATTCATCCGATATGTCTTTGGCTCTATTCTTGTGATCCCAATCGTAATCAAACTTGGATTTTGTGGCATTAGATCAAGCCCTATTGGATTATTTGCTACAAGAGGTATCATCCATGGTATCGCTGTGATGTTGTGGTTTTTTTCTATGACACGAATACCAGTCGCTGAAGTTTCAGCGCTAGGATTTACATCGACAATATTTACAATCATTGGTGCAATAATTTTTCTAAAAGAGCCATTGTATCGATACCGCATTATTGCGGTTCTTTTCGGACTCACGGGCACCCTATTGATCTTACGGCCAGGATTTAAAGTAATTGAGATTGGCACTCTTGCATTACTCGCATCAGCGATTTTAACGTCCTGCTCCTTGCTCATGGCAAAACATCTCACAAAAAACCAAAGTAATACCACTATTATTGCTTTTCTTTCGATATTCGCAATGATAGCTCTCTTGCCATTCGCGATCACTGTGTGGCGTACACCTCACACAGTAGAAATTTTTTGGTTGCTAATGACTGCTATTCTTGCCACGGCAGCACATTATGCAATGAACAAGGCATTTAGTCTTTCAGACATCACATCATTACAACCAATTATGTTCTTGCAACTGGTTTGGGCTACGTTACTGGGTTTACTTATATTTGATGAACATCCCGATCCATGGCTATGGCTCGGCGGCGCGATTATAGTAATAACTGCCACTGTCACATCCAGGCATGAGTCACGATTGCAAATCAATTCAAAAAACTAAATCCATAAATTCGAATAACTACCTTAAAAAGTCACAAAATACCTCAGAAGCTAGAAAGTTTCTTCGAAATTCACGAAAAAAATCTAAGGCGACATCACAAATTTAATTTTACAAGCTTGCGGTTTGATCCAGATTAGGCGAAATTACCCAGTAGCACATTTTATAATCGTTTTTCCAGAAACAGAGCTAAATATGATCCAGGATTGATTTGTGGTAAATAAAATAGACTATTACTTTACTATTTCATCTCCGTGGGCTTATTTAGGCTACTCACGTCTGAAATCAATAGCTGCCGCTAGCCAAATGGATATTCGTTACAGACCAGTAGATATTATAGAAATTTTCTCCAAGACAGGTGGAATATTGCTGAAAAAACGCTCAGAAGCAAGGCAGCATTATCGATTGGTAGAACTCACTCGTTGGAGTAAGCACTTAAAAATTAAAATCAATCTTCATCCAAAACATCTACACGCGTCTGATCACCTTGCCAATAAGGTTATTATTGCACTAACTGCAATGAATATTGACCCTGGACCTATGTCTGAAACATTTGCGCGTGCACTTTGGCTAGAGGATCAAGATATATCGGACGTTGGTGTGATTTCATCACTATTGTTCAATCATGGGATAGACCCCGAACCACTAATTATTAACGCACAATCTCCAACAATCAAAGACAAATTTGAAAAGGAAACCCAATTAGCAATTGCTTGTGGTATTTTTGGGGTGCCCTCTTATGTCGCCAAAGAGCAGATTTTTTGGGGACAAGATCGACTAGATCTTCTTAGAAGTTTCATATTTGACAATTAAATAGCCCTAAAGACTGCCGATAAAATGAGTACAAACAAAACAAATATAGTTGTCCAAGGTATTTCGGAAATAGATGAAATTCCAGAACTTATCGAAATCACTAACTACGCAAATATTCGCTGTGCACCTAATCTAGAAACGCTTCGTAGTTCCCTCCCAGGAACAGAAATCCTGCTAGGATGGAATTTTGAAGCTGACACTCTTGAAAAAGCATGGGATCAAGCGACCCATCTAAAATGGATCCAATGGGGAGGAGCTGGGGTTGATGCAGTTCTATTTCCCGAGTTAGTTGAGAGTGATGTTATTCTAACAAACATGAGAGGCATCTTCGATCGAGCAATGGCAGAATATGTGCTTGGTCTAATTATTGCGTTTGCCAAGGATTTTCCAGAAACATACAAAGCTCAAACAGAACGTCGCTGGTCTTATCGACTTACAAATTGTATAGAAAAATCCAATGTACTAATTATTGGGACAGGAGGCATCGGGCGCATGATCGGCTATCTACTAAAAGCTGTTGGATGTCATGTTAATGGTGTAGCACGAACAGCACGTTCAGCCGATGATGTATTTAACATCACTTATGCCATTGACGATCTCAACAAAGCTTTAATTAAAGCGGATTACGTTGTTCTGGCTGCTCCACTAACTACTAGAACAAAAAACTTTTTCGGCGAAATTCAATTTGCTACAATGAAAAATAGCTCCTACTTGATCAATGTTGGTCGAGGCGCTTTGATAGATGAAAATGCTCTAATAGATGCCTTACAAAACAAGAATATTTCAGGTGCTGCGCTCGATGTTTTTCAATCAGAACCACTATCACCTGATAATCCTTTATGGTCAATGAATAATGTCATTATTTCACCACATATGTCCGGCGACTATTATGGCCACCGTTCAGCGATGGCTCATATGTTTCTCGAAAACTTAAATTGTTTCCGACATAATCTACCACTACGAAATACCATTGACAAAAACCTTGGATTTATAGCAACTGAACCTTTAACTGATAAATACATCTAGACATAGAACTTACTATGGGAGAAACGTCGCTATATTTTTACTGTAAGAAATCTTTCCTAGGATGTGATAGCGTTCATGATTAGACTCTATGTCTTTTGATTGATACCGATAATTAATCATCAGACAGGCTGATTCTCTCTGTCCTTTTCGGGAAACATCGCCCATCCAGTTCAACCGCTCCATACTCGCACCGTTGGATAAGTGAAAATTAGCAACTCTATCTAGAGCAGCAATATCACGCTTCTCATTAATCAAATAGTGAGTAGCGAGAGCGAGAATAGTGTCGCGTAGTTCATATTTATTCATACTATCCCGAACCCAACTTCGATCCAGAAAAATTCGCTTTTCTTCCTCGGGGCTAATTCTTGATAATAAAGGTGCTAAAATTTCTAACGAACCTGAACCTAAACGAAAATCTTTCAAATTTTTTTGTAACCATACTCCAAATCCCGGGATTGGTGATAATGTCGAGAAACTTCTCAAATTCTCATTATTCTGTGAGAGTTGATCGACAACCCGCTTAATTAAAAAACTCCCGAAACCTACCCCATCTAGTCCAGGTTGAGTAGCTGATATAGAGTAAAAAACAGCTGTATCGGCTTTAGTCACTTCAACTTCCCCGTCGCCTAGTTTTAACAAATCTTGAATATTGTTTGGTAGACCGTTTGTCAACGCTACCCACACAAAGATCAGGGGATCGTTTGGCATTTGGGGGTGAATGAATGCATAGCAACAACGATCAACGGCTGCTAACCGGTGCTTTATGTCCTGCCATGAACGAATAGCATGTACCGCTTCATGTCTTGCCAGCTCTTCTATTAAGACTGCTGGGGCATTCCATGTAATTCTATGTAACTCGAGAAAACCGACGTCGAACCAAGAAGCAAGGAGATCTCTGAACTCACGGTCGAATGCCTCCAGTTGAAGATTTTGAT
The DNA here is from genome assembly GCA_964343365.1 of uncultured Acidiferrobacteraceae bacterium. Taxonomy (GTDB): domain Bacteria; phylum Pseudomonadota; class Gammaproteobacteria; order Arenicellales; family UBA868; genus CAJXWH01. The sequence continues at coordinate 4,502 of CAYFJI010000008.1, read as the reverse complement.
CCTTCAGCGTTATAAGCTCTGCTCTCATATCGACAAGAAATTTAACGCCTTCACGCAGTTCATTGAAGCGTGTCAATAATCGTATTCGTGGAGATACAAGCATCGCGCGAAGATTTTCTTCAACAAGAAGAAACGATCGATCATCAATAATTGCTCCTTCATATTTCTTTGCCAGTCTAAGCCACTTCCTAACTGCTTCCTCCAATAAGTCAGCATCGACACCGTACTCATCACCGAGTAACCTTAAAAACATCTTCCTACCTTCCTTATTCAAGCCTAGATAGACACCACCAAGATTCGCGGCGCGAGCTCTAGCCGAAGCGACGCCACCAACGTCTGATAAACAACTATTGATCTGGCGACGAATCCATTGAAAATCTTCTGGCGGAAGATTTGGTCTAATATTTCCAGTCAACCGACTCCTAGCTGTTTGACCAACATCTAACCAAGTTTTATGCAGTTGTCTTAAGCTTCGGCCAATAATCTTTTTTTTTGGTATTTCCATTTTTTCGTCGGCCTTGGGGATATCTCTGAGGTATTTTTAAGTCTTTGATAGAAATTTATGTGTTTTCCTAATGACAAGAGTGACCAAGCTTCTTCAATCGCCAATAATTGTACGGCAATGGGGTAATGAAACCGGCCAGCAACATTAAAGGAAGTACTTCTAAAGAAAGTTTGGCGGCACCATTAACTGCAAAATCTACTAGGTTCATAGCCAATTCCATCGATACCATTGAAATTAACGACATACCAAGCGCCGTTCTAAAGGCAAATTTCCACGGCATCTGTTTCAATAAAATAAATACCTCCAAAATAATAGATGTAATAATTCCATTAATAATTGCTAGTAAGAATATCGCACTTGATGGCCACGGAATTTCAAATATCTGAAAAGCCCCAATTGTGCCAAGATCTCCAATAGAACACCCAGCTAGACACCATAGGGTGTTTTTGGTGGCTCGCAACCATGAGTGTCGACACGTCCATGATATCGTGAAAATTTTCACAAAATCAGTCGTCAATAAGAGTCGCATCATTAATGATTGGTTAAAAATTGGGTGCCAGAAAAAACGTTGAAGAAGAACTTTTTTTAGAATTTACTTTTAACATTAACTGTTAATATAACATTAACTTATACTACACGATATTGAAAACAGATTAATTTGTCTCTAGATTCATTAAAACCGAATGACAAAAATAAGCGAAATTGACGAAGATCCCTTTAGTCGTTTTGGTATCACACACCTCTCAGCAACGTCATTATTACAATTTCGAAATGATCCCGCGTTAGGAATAGTCTATTTGATTCTTAGAGTGAGAGAAATAGGAAGCCCAGCAATGCATCGCGGCACAGCTATTGATAAAGCAATTGGGCTTCTACTTACAGACGATTCCAAATCCAAAAGTCTTGAGGATATTAAGCGTTTTGCTACAAAAAATTATCGTCGATCAATCAGCGAAGATCCTGAGACTTACAATGGTCGTTACATTGAACATGAACTTAGAGTTTTACTCAATTGTCTTGATGTTTGTTTTCCCTTGATGCAATCATGGGATAAGCCAACTGCATATCAAAAAGAGATTTGTATAAATATTACAGGCATAGAAGTTCCGATCCGTGGATATATAGATTTACTATATCCTCATGAAGTGCGTGAATTGAAATCTACGATAAAACCGAAACGTGAAATTATTCCAGATCATGCTTTTCAAGTTTCGACATACGCTTTAGCAATCCGAAACGAAACCGGTGAATGGCCTGAAGCATGTGTAGACTACCTTACGCCTACTGAGCTTCAGTCTTATACTTTGGAAGATGTCGAGAATCAAGCTCAGGAAGTTATAAGCGCAGCTTTCGCGGTTAGATCTATATTGGCTAAAGCCAAGGATCAAACCACACTTAGCGCCATGATCAAACCAGATTTTAAAAAAAAAATTTGGAAATACCGCCCACGGTCAAAACGCGCCGCGATTGATTTTTTCACTTCCAAAACTTAGATCTTTTTTACAATACTCTTTATTTGTAATTTACTTTAATGTGCTCGGGCACTCTTGTTTTCTATCCTCTGTCAATCGATGAGATATTTTCGAGATCACACTTTCCAAAAGAGACTCCGACTCAATAACTATTTCGTCAAGCGATGCTGTTTGGAGAGCTTCAACTTCATAATCATCATAGATTGCTGGCTTATAGTTTCCCCAACCCAATAACCTACATTGAAGATGTAGGGCAACTGGGTCCTCACCAACTGAGGACCAAATTCTACAATTCATCTCGCCTCGCTTGATGAAACGCTTATCATTTCCTACATCGATATCTAGAAAATTTTCATTTGATTCATCATAAGTAACCTCCGACCATAGTGCGCCATATTCTTTAGCTTCATGCGAAAGAGAAGGAATTTGTGACCGTAGCAATTTTCTAATTTTCTTTTCAAAATTGGCTTTGCTACCAGCTGTATATGGTCCCTCAACATCAACATTGACCCAACTTATAATTCGCATCTGGCAGGGCAGCGAATAATTCCATTTAGCAGCATCAGGTAAATACAATATCTGACCAGGATATATTAATCCATCGTCCTTAAGATCGTTTCGCTTCATTAACTGCATACAGGGAACTTTATATAGTTCAGCGATATTACAAACAGTATCACCAGTTTTCACTTCATACTTATTTAATAGTTCTTGCGCTTGAGTGCGTGAAAAATTTATTGAAAAAAAAATCAATAATGTAACGATAATAAATTTTATTTTGATATACATAACTTTCGTGTGTCGTATAATAAGTTTCGTGCTAAATCAGACACTCTCATATTTAGATAAACTTCTATCAGCATGTTTCACCATTCAAAAAAATCCTGACACTAAATTTTTTGGATATTGATTTCTTCTATCCCGATCAATAGCATATAAAACCATACATGATCCTTCAGAAGCGATAATGAAAATGTAAAATTTGCTATAAAACAATGATTCTACATCTTCTCAATGTTTTTTCGAACCCACCTTAGGATCAGCACGTTGATTCGGATTTTTTGTCAAAGTTACATTTATCAGTTTCAAATAAACAATAGACCTTATAAAGAGAATCCAATTCTTCTAATTTAACGCCATGAAACATCATCATACCATCGAATTAAATTAGTTTATAAGGATACATCTATTATTGTATTGATTTAGAATGAAAACAGCTAACGATAAGCATGTCATCTATAATTAGGTATCACAGGCTGAAAAATGCTGTTTGACTCCATATAATACCCTGAGAACCACGTGCGACATACAAATCATATACAAAGCTTCTCTCGCCGACAGGGACGAATTACCACAGCACAGCAAAAAGCTTTGAAGACTTTGTGGCCGAAGTATGGCCTAGAAATAAATAGCAACGCAAAACAATTCGAAACATTAAGCAAAAGACAGACTTTAAAGGTTGAAATTGGTTTTGGAGACGGTCAAAACTTAATCCAGATGGCCATGACAGAACCTCATAATATGTATATTGGTATCGACGTTTATCGCCCTGGAATCGGTCGTTTGTTAATTGAGCTCAATCGATTAGATATCGATAATGTTAAAATTATACTAGGTGATGCAGTAGAATCGCTTCCATTATTTTTTAAAGAAAATTCGATCTCTGATGTTATGATATTTTTTCCAGATCCATGGCCAAAAAAACGACATCATAAAAGAAGATTGATCACACGAGATTTTCTAAAAAAAATTGCATTTTATCTTTCTAAAAATGGAAATTTATATATTTCAACTGATTGCGAACAATATGCCGAGGGCATTCTCAGTTTGATTGATAAAGAAGACCTTTTAGAAAACGTTGCCGGCTACTACTCTTATGCTGAACAACAGTTTCGAGTTTCACTAACCAAATATGAATTGAGAGGTCTTCGACTTGGGCACACGATTCGTAATATCCATAGTCGCCGCTTATGCAATTAGGTCATCCAGATTGGTGGGATTCAAACAGTGATCAGCCATATAAGCTACCTTCGGACTCTAAGAATCGAACCTCGGGCGCCCATGTTAATGAATATAGTAAAACACTACTCTCTACTGTAGCTATATTGCCGTTGCTTTGCTATCAACTACTACGTCCCCAAAAAAATAATAAAGACCGTGTAAAAAAAGATTTTATTGGGCTGGGAATTTCTGACGATCGTGGAGATACAAACGAAATCATAGATATGGTCGACGACCTTGGAGTTAACCGCCTTCTGATTCGAGTGCCAACTTGGAAAATTTATCAACTTGAAAAATACCTGGAGTTTGCTTCCAAATTTCCAGAAAAAAAAATACTGGTAAACATTTTACAAAACCGAGCGAATGTAATCAATCCCGACTCTTGGATGACTGCGGTATCAAAAATAATTGAGCTATTTAGCCCAATTACTAACGAGTTTCAACTTGGAAATGCAGCTAATAGGTCAAAATGGGGCTGTAATCATATTGGTGACTATTTAACCTTACTCGATAATACCAAAGAT
>CAYFJI010000007.1:0-39915 GCA_964343365.1 uncultured Acidiferrobacteraceae bacterium | reverse complement strand
CTTGTGGAAGATGATGATCCAACCAGTGCCTGCATTGCGCCAGAGCTTGCTCGTGGGCAAAAACTGTGTCAACGTCATTCATATTAGCAGAGCATCCGAGCAAAGCATGATCAATACGAAGAACGATCTCTCCTATAATCGATAGGGTGGTTGTAACTAAGCAATTTAAAGTGCTGCTTACTCCACCCTCGGTTGAATTCTCTACAGGAACCACTCCAATCTGTGCTTGGTCTTTCTCAATAACACTGAATACCTCTTCGATGGTAGGACAGAAGATTTGATTAATCTCCCTGCCAAAATGTTTGCGCACTGCTAATTGCGAATACGTTCCTTCAGGTCCTAATAAGCTAACCTTTAAAGGAGCCTCCGCCGCGCGTGATATCGAAATAATTTCACGAAAGATACTCTGAACTTGAGCAGCGGACAATGGGCCTTCATTGAGTTCAATAAGACTTTTTATTATTTGAGCTTCCCGCTCGGGTCGGTATATTGTTTTGTTATCCGACTGCTTTTTAGCCAAACCTATGGTTTTCGCTAATCCAACCCGTTTATTGACAAGTAGCAATACTTCATTATCTATCTTATCAATATGATTGCGTGCCTTTTCAATTTCTTCTTTACCCAAAACTATGGTTCCCTATTAATATGTTGTCACGATGTTAATTCAAGCTCGGAATCAGCTTCACTAACGCAACGTAAACTAACTAAACTCTCCCCTCCATCAAGACCTACTAACTTGACGCCCTGGGTATTTCTCGATTGGGTTGAAATTTCAGAAACTAGTGTTCGAACCAATCGACCAACGTTTGAAATTAACACTATTTCTCCTTCCCGGCTTACTAATTCCGCTCCAATAGCTGATCCATTTCGAACGCTGCCTCGGATTGCAATTACTCCTTGACCGCCCCTTTTTCTAGTAGGGAACTCAGTCAAACTTGTTCTTTTTCCATAGCCATTAGATGTTGCTACTAGCACATACACATCATTTGATAGGCTATTATTAATCGTTAATAATGAAATTACCGTCTCTCCTGTCTTTAAGGTCATGCCCCTCACGCCACGAGCCGTGCGCCCCATACCTCTCACATCGGTTTCATTGAAACGAATCGCTTTTCCACTAGATCCGAATAACATGACTTCACTAGATCCCGTTGTTAAATTCGCTGCTACTAATTCGTCGCCTTCCGCTAATTCTATAGCTCGTAAACCAACTGAGCGAGGCCGAGCAAAACTAGATACCGGACATTTTTTTACGGTACCGTTTTGGGTAGCCATAAAAATAAAATACTCATCAGTATATTCATCTAATCGCAAGAATGCGGTTATTCTTTCGGTCTCATCTAGCTGTAACAAATTGATCAGGGGTTTCCCTCTCGCATGCCGACCAGCTTGTGGCAATTGATAAACCTTGATCCAGAATACTTTCCCAGCATTAGAGAAGCAAAGAATTGTGTCATGTGTATTTGCCACAAACATCGTTCGCACAAAATCTTCGTCTTTATTGCGGGTGGCAATTCTTCCTTTTCCGCCACGACGTTGCGATTGATAATCGGCGACGGGTTGGGCTTTTGCATATCCCCCATAGGATAATGTTACCACCATATCCATAGGCGTAATTAAATCTTCATCCTGTAAATCGTACATCCCTTCGCTAATCTCAGTCCTTCGTGGATCGCCATATTTTTTTTTAATTTCAACTAACTCATCCCGTACAATAATCATCAAACGTTCATGATTTTGAAGAATATTTAAGAGATCACTAATTTGTTCTAGGATCTCACCATACTCTTGGCGTATTTTTTCCTGCTCGAGGCCAGTCAATCGATGTAGCCGTAAATCTAAAATTGCCTGCGCCTGAGTCAAAGAAAGACGGTACCCTTCTTCTAACAAGCCCGTGTCTGGTTCCGCATTATCTGGACTGGAAAGATCAGAATCGAGATCTGATAGCATAGTACTGACTATTCCGGAATGCCATACTTCAGATCTTAGTCGTGTCCGGGCTGTAGCGGGACTATCGGCCGTCTTAATTAGTTCAATTATGGTATCAATATTAGAAAGAGCAACCGCTAAACCCTCTAATATATGGGCCCTGGTTCTTGCTTTATTTAGTTGGTATATGGTGCGTCTGGTGATCACCTCACGACGATGCCTTATAAATTCTAATAACAGTTCCTTAAGACTGAATAATCGTGGTTGATTGTTAGACAATGCTACAAAATTCATCCCAAATACAATCTGGAGCTGTGTGTGTTTATAAAGGTTATTGAGTACTATTTCTGGAACTTCTCCTTTGCGTAATTGGATCACCATACGCATTCCCTTTTTGTCCGATTCATCTCGTAAACCAGTTATACCATCTAATCGTTTAGCTCGAACTAGTTGAGCAATTTTTTCGAGCAATCGCGCTTTGTTTACTTGGTAAGGTAATTCTGTAACTATTAGACTTGCTTTATCTTTGCCTTCCTCTCGCTCTATTGAAACACGTGCTCGAACATATATCTTTCCCCTTCCGCTCGAATATGCTTCAGCAATACCTCTTGCCCCAAAAATAATTCCACTAGTTGGAAAATCTGGCCCAGGAATAATCCTAACCAATTGCTCTATTTTTAAATCGGAATTTTCGATCAACGCTAAACAACCATCAATAACTTCATTTAGATTATGAGGCGGAATATTGGTTGCCATGCCTACCGCGATACCTGCTGATCCATTCACAAGTAAATTAGGCACCCGTGTTGGGAGAACTAATGGCTGTATCTCAGTTTCATCATAGTTAGGGCCAAAATCTACGGTTTCTTTATCAATATCTTCAATTAGCTCATGAGCAATTCGAGCAAGACGCACTTCGGTATACCGCATAGCAGCAGGAGCATCGCCATCGACAGATCCAAAATTACCCTGACCATCAACAAGTGGATAACGTAAAGAAAAATCCTGAGCCATCCTTACCAAAGCGTCATAAATAGAACTTTCTCCATGTGGGTGATATTTACCAATGACTTCTCCAACTATTCGTGCAGACTTCTTATGGGGCTTGCTCCAGTCATTTCCAAGTTGCGCCATAGCAAAAAGTATCCGACGGTGAACTGGTTTAAGCCCATCTCTAACATCAGGTAAGGCCCGTCCAACAATCACGCTCATGGCGTAATCCAGATAGGATCTGCGCATCTCCTCTTCTAAATTGGCTGAAATAGTTTCTTTCGCTATATCGTTCATACGTGACCGTAAAAAAGATATGCCACCAAGCTCGTGTTCTACTAACGTTCCCGAAAAAAAACCTTGATGACAAAATTAATGATAAATCTCTGAGATCAATATTTTACCACGACACTACCGCTCAGAGCGTCTTTTAGGATATCAATTTTAAGGCAAGAGCTGTGCAAATAATTCCGATAGGTAAGGTAAATTATAAATTTATTGTTAGCCCATAGACCTAATTGCATTTTGACAGATTATTAAAATAGAGCCAGCCCAAGGCATTATTCCAATGCTCAAAAAGCCATTAAGAATTAGAACTGTCCGTACATCCAATGTTCGAGCATGAGACTTTTTTTGACCTAACACATCCGGTTTATCGAAATACATCAGTTTTATGACACGAAGATAATAGAATGCTCCAACAACCGTAACCATTACAGATGGTATTGCAACCCACAACAAACCCGACCCAATTAGTGCCTGCAATATTGATAATTTCGCGTAGAATCCAATGGTAGGAGGAACGCCAGCAAGCGAGAACATGAAGAGTAAAAGCAAGAATGCTAACCATGGATCCTTCTCACTTAGACCTCGGTAATCATCTAAATTATCGGCTTCAAATCCTTTGAATGCTAGAAGAATGATACAACCAAAAACTCCTACACTAATGCCAGCATAAATCAATACATAAAGTAGTGCGGCAGATTGGCCATGCTCATCGCCCGTTAAGATACCTAACAGCACAAACCCCATGTGTGAAATTGTTGAGTACGCCAACATTCTTTTTATGTTTCTCTGCGCAATTGCAACTAAGTTTCCAAATGCGATGGACAATAATGCGACAACAATTAACATCCCTTGCCAAACATCCAAAAATGATTCAAAACTAATAGCTATTAAACGTAAAAAAACAACAAGAGCTGCTATTTTAGTCACGCTGGCAACAAGTCCTGTAATAGGAGTTGGCGATCCCTGGTAAACATCTGGCACCCACATATGAAAAGGAAATACTCCAAATTTAAATAACAAACCAACGAGAATCATAATCAATGCGAAAATTGGTGCAAGACCTCTATTAGATTCTTCAATCATTAACTGGTTTATACTTTCAAAGTCCAAGCTACCTATGGATCCATAGATAAAAGAAATTCCATACAATAAAATGCCTGATGCTAGTGCACCTAATACAAAATATTTCATTGCTGACTCAGTAGATTCTATAGAATTGCTGCGTAATGCAATTAAAGCGTATAAAGACAAAGCCATTAGCTCCAGACCAAGGTAAAGGCTAATCAAGTGCACTGAGGACACCATAACCATCATACCTAACGTTCCGAGCAATATAAGCGTGAATAGTTCACTCCCATACAGACTAATTTCTTTAAAGTATCGATGCCCATAAACTAAAATTAAAATAGTAAACACGCATATCATAAATTTTGCCACATCTGAAAGGCCATCTTTTATGATTAACCCATTAAAAGCATTCGAAGCCTCGTTGCTGCTTAAGAGGATAATTGAGATTGCGCTTAAACCTAGAGCGAGTAAAGTTAGGGTAAAACTTAAGTTTGTTTGTTTTAATTTAGTGATGCTACCCACTACTAAGACAACACACGCCATGACTCCAAGGAATATCTCTGGAAGAATAATGAACATGTTTATATCTCCGCCTTGGGTCATAATTTAGAGGAATTTGCTTGTTCAATAAGTTGGTTGACAGAAATATGCATAACATCGAGTATTGGCGCTGGCCATACACCAATCAAAATTACAAAAATCGCTAAACACATCAAAAACAGTGTCTCTCTTGTTTTTATATCCCGAAGCTCTGTAACTTCATTTCGTCTCATTTCACCAAACACGACACGTTTAACCATCCACAAGGTGTATGCTGCCCCCAATACTAGTGTAGTTGCAGCAGCGACGGCATACCACGCATTTACCCGAAATGTGCCGAGAATTACAAGGAATTCACCGACGAAACCTGAAGTTCCAGGTAGTCCAGCATTTGCTAATGCAAACAGTACGAAAAAGATTGAAAATCTTGGCATAGCACTCGCGATGCCTCCATAATCAGTAATCTCTCTGGAATGCAGCCTGTCGTAAAGAACGCCAACACAGAGAAATAGTGCGCCCGACACAAACCCGTGCGATATCATTTGGACGATAGCACCTTCCATTGCTTGCTCGCTAAATACAAAAATACCAAGGGTAACAAATCCCATATGAGAGATAGATGAGTAAGCAATGAGCTTTTTCATATCTTTCTGAATTAAAGCAATAAATGCTATATAAATCACCGCAACCAACGACAAAGCAATCATTAGGCCAGCTAACTCTTGGGATGCGTCTGGTAGTGTTGGTAACGCTATTCTAAGGAATCCATATGCACCCATTTTTAACATGATAGCTGCCAAAATTACCGAGCCACCGGTAGGCGCTTCCACATGAGCATCTGGTAACCAGGTATGGACTGGTACCATAGGTATCTTAACTGCAAAAGCAGAAAGGAATGCAAAAAATAGAACAATCTGGGTCGTTTTTTCCAGGCCTAAAATATGAAACTGGAGCAGGTCAAAGGTGTTGCCTGCAGCGAAATACAAGTATATGAAAGCTACTAACATCAGAAGAGATCCGATCAAAGTGTATAGAAAAAACTTTACCGCTGCATACACCCGATTTGGCCCACCCCATATACCAATAATCAAATACATCGGAATAAGCATAGCCTCCCAAAACAAATAAAAGAGTATCGCATCAAGTGCGCAAAAAACACCAATCATCAGGCCTTCCATTATTAGAAATGCTGCCATATATTGCGCTACCCGCTTCTTTATCGATTGCCAACCCGCAATAATTACAATTCCTGTGAGAAAAGTAGTTAGCAAAATAAATAAAATTGATATTCCATCAACGCCCAAGTAATACTCAATACTTAATGCTCCGATCCAGGAGCTTCTTTCTACAAATTGCATCCCTACAAACGCCTGATCGAAACTTATATACAAAACGATAGAAGCAAAAAAAGAAACAATAGATAAAAAAAGTGCCGTTAATTTAATAATAGGCTCAGAAAGTTTCCTTCCTAAAATAAGAACTAGGCTCCCACCTAGCACAGGAAACCAAATTAGAAAACTTAATAGCTGTTTTTCAAACACTTTTTTTCTTTTTTATTGATTAATACAAAAATAACCACGCCATTAGGATTACAAGGCCGATAATCATAGACAAAGCGTAGTGATAAACATACCCTGTTTGCAGTAATCGAAATTTCCCTGCCAACCTTGCGATTAATTTGGCAGTGCCGTTGACCATGCCGTCATCAATAATTAATCGATCGGCATATCTAAAAAAATTGTTGCCAACAGTTATGCCGACCCGAATAGCGAAACGCTCATAGATATAGTCAAAGCCATATTTATTAAGTAAAACTCGATGGATTAAAGCAAATCTTTTGGAAAAAGATGCTGGCCAATCTGGTCTTTTGATATAAAAAACCCACGCTATTAAAATGCCCGCCAAAGCTAACCAAAAAGGCATAGAGTACAAAAAATGTGATAGCATATAAAATCGATCGTGGATCTCAAACCCGTGGGCATTATTAGATGCGATCGAGTGACCAAAAAGACCATCTTCTGCGATATAGTCTATTAACACTATACCGGCTAAAGTTGAAGGTATAGATAAAATTATTAACGGTATCGTAATAGTCTTGGAAGGCTCACGTACAGCACTTTTGTGTCTACTATTATCGAGATTTCGGCCATGAAATACCTTAAAAATCAGCCGAAATGAGTATAAGGCAGTCAAAAACACTCCGATGAGTACACCCAGATATGCAAAGTTTGCTCCTGCTCTATGCGAAGCCCGTACAGACTCTATGATGGCATCTTTGGAAAAAAAGCCCGCAAAAGGCGGGATCCCAACCAATGCCAGTGATCCAATCACTGCTGTTATATAAGTGATTGGCATTCGTTTCCATAGAGCTCCCATTCGACGCATATCCTGTTCGTGATGCAATGCGACAATGACAGATCCAGCACATAAAAAAAGTAATGCTTTAAAAAACGCATGGGTTGTTAAATGAAATATTGCGATGGAATAAGCTGAAACACCTAGCGCTACAGTCATGTAGCCAAGCTGTGATAAGGTTGAATATGCTATAACTCTTTTAATATCGCTTTGCACTAATGCGATTAACGCCATTGATACGGCTGTCAAAGTCCCAATAACCATTACTACTGTCAAAGCAGTTTCTGAGTATTCAAATAATGGAGACATTCTTGCCACCATAAAAATTCCAGCAGTTACCATGGTTGCGGCATGTATTAGGGCTGAAATAGGGGTTGGGCCTTCCATAGAATCTGGCAGCCAAATGTGTAGAGGCACCTGTGCAGATTTGCCCATGGCTCCGACAAATAGTAGTAAACAAATTATAGTGATCCAACTCCATTTATTTCCGAACACCCCTACTGTGTGAGCCTCACTGTAGTAAGATACACTGGAAAAAACTGTGGCGTAATCAAGAGAGCCAAAAACCCACACTATAGCTGCAACTCCTAGGAGGAAACCCATATCTCCGACCCGATTGACTAAAAATGCCTTCAAACTTGCAAAAGTAGCTGTTCCACGATCGTACCAAAAACCAATCAGAAGATAAGATACCAATCCAACTGCCTCCCATCCAAAAAACAACTGCAAAAAATTGTTCGACATTACCAATATAAGCATGGCAAATGTAAAAAGAGAAATATAGCTAAAAAAACGACTATAGCCAGGATCACCACGCATGTAACCAATCGTATAAATGTGCACTATCAAAGACACAAATGTGACTACTACCATCATTAGCGCGCTTAATTCGTCGATGAGAAATCCAATCTGGAAACTCATCCCACCGCTAACCGCCCATACATATATTGGGCCATTGAATGTGGAACCGTTTATTACGTCGATTACAACCACCACTGACAGTGCAAAGGATATAGCTACCGCAAGAATTGTGATGTTGCGAGCCCCCGAACCTCCAATGATTTGACCAAAAATTCCAGCACACAAAGAAGCTAGCAAACATAACATCGGGATCGCAATATATATAGACTCCATCGACGGTTATCTCCTACCCTTGTAAGCGGTCTAATTCTTGGACATTTATTGTGCGTCTATTTCGAAACACTACGATCAGGATTGCCAGACCAATCGCAGATTCTGCTGCCGCTACCGTCAAAATGAAAAGAACAAACACTTGCCCAGAAAGATCTTCTAAGTAGAATGAGAAGGAAACAAAATTCAAATTGATGGCTAATAATATTAATTCTATCGCCATCAACATTACAACCAAGTTACGTCTGTTTAAAACGATGCCTACAATCCCAATGGAAAACAGGATAGCCCCGAGCAATAAATAATGTGACAAGGGTATCATTGCGCATCCCTTTGGCTTGTCTCTCTATACTTTTCGGATTTCACACTTACAACCCGAAGTCTTTCTTCTTTATTGACCTTTATCTGCTTGGACGGAGATTGATGCAGTGTTTTAGGGCGTTTCCGAAGTGTTAAGGCTATTGCCGCAACAATTGCAACCAATAATAAGACCGCAGCAAGTTCAACAGCGTAAACGTAATCAGTATAAAGTACCTGCCCGAGTTCTCTAGTGTTGGAATATTCAGGAGCGTGACCGCTAGGACGAGGTGTAGTTTGTAGGCTAAATTTATCGGACAACATTACAATACCCAACTCTACGATCATAATTAGTCCAACAATTAGGCTTAGCGGTAGAAACCGATTAAATCTTTCCCGCATTTGCTCGAGATCAATGTCTAACATCATTACTACGAACAGAAACAGTACCATCACCGCCCCCACGTAAACCAATACCAAAACAATTGCCAGAAATTCCGCTTCTAATGTTATCCAAATGCAAGCACCACTAAAGAAGGTTAAAACTAGATATAGTGCAGCCTTAACCGGGTTACGTACCGTTACAACTCGTATTGCAGCAACGACCATTATTAGAGAAAAGAAATAAAATGAAATTTGCAGAAAAGACATATCTATTTTTTTTCTCTTCTATTGTTATCTATATGGTGCATCGAGTTTACGGTCTAACGCAATTTTGTTCTCATAACGATCGCCAATTTCTAATAGCTCTTCCTTGGAAATAATATGCCCTTCGCGTTGCTCAAAATGAAATTCATGTATATCAGTCAAGACAATTGAGTCAACCGGACACGCTTCCTCACAAAATCCACAATATACGCACTTAAAAAGATCAATATCATAGCGCGTTGTTCGCCTCGTCTTATCTTCTCTTTCTTCTGATTCAATAGTTATTGCCAATGCTGGACAAACCGCTTCGCATAACTTACATGCAATACAACGTTCCTCTCCGTTACTATAACGTCTAAGTGCATGCAATCCTCGAAATCTTGGTGATTTTGGCGTTTTTTCTTCTGGATACTGGATGGTAATCTTATGCCTAAAAAGATATCGACTTGTGGTGGCTAAGCCCCTGAGTAATTCAATCAGAAACCAGGTGCGAAAAATATCTCTAAGTCGATTCATATAAATTCTCAACGAAAAACAAATCCAAATGGTGTAAAGAATCTCACAACACCAATCAACACAATCCAAATAAGTGTCACGGGGATAAATACTTTCCATCCGAGGCGCATAATTTGATCATATCGGTAACGTGGAAAAGTAGCGCGAAACCATAAAAAAAGAAAAGCAATTACTGCGAGTTTCCCTCCAAACCATATAACACTCGGTATCCAGATAAATGGCGCTATGGGAAGAATGGGATGCCAGCCTCCTAAGAAAAGAAGTACGGTAAGCGCTGAAATCAAAATCATATTTGCATATTCAGCCAAAAAGAATAATGCGAATCCCATTCCTCCATATTCAACGTGGGGGCCTGCCACAATTTCTGACTCCCCTTCCGTCACATCAAACGGTGATCGATTAGTTTCGGCTACGCCCGACACTAAATAGACAAGAAGCAGTGGAAACAATGGGATAAAATACCATTGATGAATGCCGCCAGATTGAGCTAAGACAATTTCTCTGATGTTCAATGTGCCTGCAACCATAAGTACCCCCACTAGCGCAAAACCCATTGCAATTTCATAAGCTACGATTTGCGCGGCCGCACGCATTGCTCCAAAAAATGCATATTTCGAATTAGAAGCCCACCCGGCAATAATAACTCCATAAACACCTAACGAAGTCATAGCTAGCACATATAGCAACCCAGCATCAATATCTGCAAGCACTAATGTATTGGTAAACGGAATGACTGCCCAGGCAGCAAAAGCTGGTATTACTGCTAACATCGGTGCGATCAGAAACAGATACCTATCTGCATTACTTGGAATAACTATTTCCTTGAAGAGCAATTTTAGAACATCGGCAATTGGCTGTAGTAATCCTTTTGGTCCTACTCTATTAGGACCGATACGTACGTGCATATAGGCAAGAACCTTTCGCTCCGCATAAGTGTAGTATAAAACAGCTACAAGTAATGGGACGATGATGCATACAATTTTTAACCCTATCTGTATAACGATCGGCAGCGCTATCCACAAAGTAATTAAGCTATCTATCATGTTAGTTGCCGATTGCTAGCCATATTCTTTCTGATCCACCCAACATCGCAGTCTCATGGCGAGCCGCCGGAATATACACGCAAGTTTGAAGTATTCGTTCATCGGACTCCACTGGCAAACGAACTGAACCTTCTTTAGAGTAAACAGTCACTACTGTGCCAGAATTAATTCCAAGTTGCGCCATTTTCTTCGGATGGAGATAGGCGGCACTTCTAAAATTATCGTGGGTATTTTGCAACGAATGCGCTCTTCGGACTATAGGATCCGTTGAATAGATCGGAATATCAAAAATACGCTCTAAAGCACCTGCGGGAACATTCACACCATTAGATATTTTTTGTTTTTCGACAGTGGGTATTGAAGGTTGCGCATTATCAAGTGTCACATTTTTTGGGATAGACACTTCATCAGAGACCTCATCTACAGAAACATATTCAAAACCCTTTAAATTAAACATGTTTCCCAGAACACGTAAAATTTTCCAACCCGGTCGGGCTAATCCCTTTGGAGTAATCGCTGCTTCAGAAAATTGAAGTCGACCTTCTAAATTAAGATAACTACCTGAATTCTCAGTAAAAGGAGCTAACGGCAAAACAACATTCGCTGAATTTGGGATGGCTGACCGAAACATCGAAAAACTGAGAACAAAATCTGCCTCATTTAGTGTTTTTGTTAGAGAAGCGGGTGATGCATAATCTAGCATTGGTTCAACCCCAAATAATAGAAGCGCGCTCAAAGATGATCTAGTCATATCAATGGCATCCAATCCTGGTGGTGTGATAGATCTACCATCGACGTTACGATGAGGAACGCATCCCGCGACCCACCCTGCCGCACTATTTGCGTCGGGAAGCACTGCTATATGAATACCGCAATGGTAACCTATCCATCGCGCTATTGCTCTAATATCTGCCGACATTGGAAGCTGGTTTGCAAGTTGTCCGATTATTAAAAGTTTTGGACCATTACCAGCCTTGATGGACTTTACAATATCTTCAGCATATTTTAAATCCTGCGCGGTACTTGGGTAACTTGCCAGCTCTGCTGGTATCTCTAAAAGAAGAGATTTCGCCAGTAGTTGAGCTATCAAAGCAAACGCAGAAACCATTTTTCTCGGCTCCACCACCCATTCAGTTGTTGTATCAAAATTGTTATGAAAAAAAACTGGGTTTAGAGTCGCAATACGCCCATCATTTTTGGATAAATGACGCAGTCTCAATGCTAGTAATGGTAATTCCTTTCTAATATTAGATCCAATAATTAAAACACTCGACAACTTCTCGATGCCTGAGACGCTGACTTCACTCATAGGAAATATTGGAGCTAGCGTATCATCCCTAAAATCCAATTGTCTCAATCTATGGTCTACGTTATTAGATCCTAATCCCCTTAATAATTTTTGAAACAGATAAAATTCTTCTAAGGTAGCAGTCGGAGAGCAAAGCCCCCCTAATGAGTCGCTTCCACTATTTTTTATGACATCTTGGAGTTGTTTCGTGGAAGTCTCCAATGCAACTTCCCAACTGCACTCCTCCATGCGTCCATCATTTCTGATTAAAGGATTAATTAATCGATCAGAAGAATTAAGAGCTTCGTAACTAAATCGATCTCGATCAGAAAGCCAGCATTCGTTCACAAACTCATTAGTCTTTGGTAGAACTCTTTTTACTTCGTCGCCGAGAGTCTGTACGATTAGATTGGATCCTAAAGAATCATGCGGACTAATAGAGAGGGTACTACTCATTTCCCACGCTCTCGCTGTGAACCTGTATGGTTTAGAGGTTAATGCTCCAACAGGGCATAGGTCAATGACGTTTCCAGACACCTCACTATCGACACTTTTTCCCATAAAGGTTGTGATTGTCATCTGCTCCCCGCGCCCAGCGGCACCAAACTCACCCTCTCCAGCAATTTCTTGACCAAACCGGACACAACGAGTGCAATGAATACAACGTGTCATTTCGGTTTCAATTAATGGTCCAATTTCAAGGTTTTTTACGGCTCTTTTATTCTCTTCAAAACGGGATTCGCCGTCGCCATAGCCAAGTGCTTGATCTTGCAATGGACACTCTCCCCCTTGGTCACATACCGGGCAATCCAGCGGGTGATTAATCAAAAGAAACTCCATCGTCCCTTTTTGAGCTTCGACCGCTATTTTTGAAGATGTTTTAACAACCATTTCTGAGGTAACAGGTGTAGCACACGCAGGCAATGGTTTTGATACGCCGTCAACTTCCACTAAACACATTCGACAGTTGGCTGCAATTGATAATTTCTCATGGTAACAAAATCGAGGAATATAAATTCCTACCTGGTCTGCAATCTCAATGATCATCGACTTCTCTTCAGCTTCGACTTTCTTACCATCTATTGTTATTTCTATTTTGCTCACAAGATACAATTACGCATTACGCAGCCTTTTGATTTTTAATTATTGATTCAAATTCGGATCGGAAGTATTTCAAGAAACTCTGAACTGGCCATGCAGCAGCATCACCTAACGCACATATTGTTCTTCCTTCGATTCGTGCTGCAATATTGTCAAGCAATTCGAGATCACTTTGCCGACCTTTTCCTTTTCGGATACGTTGGATTGTCCTATAGACCCAACCTGTACCCTCGCGACATGGAGTGCACTGGCCACAGGATTCAATGTAATAAAAATATGTGATACGTTCTAAGACTGATACCATGCATGTACTATCATCCATCACAATAACGCCTCCTGATCCAATCATCGAACCCGCGTCTTGAAGAGAAGAATAATCCATAGAGCAATCTATAATCTTATCAGCAGGTAACACCGGCATTGATGATCCTCCTGGGATTACAGCTTTTAATCTCCGGTCTGGAAATAAACCGCCCGCTAGCTCAAGTAGCTCCCGAAACTGTGTGCCTAACGTTACTTCATAATTGCCTGGCTTCTGCACATGCCCTGACACCGAGAAAATTTTTACTCCACCACTTCCCTCTTTACCTAGATTACTAAACCACTCGGGGCCATTCCGAAGAATTGGCGGGAGCGATGCTAGAGTCTCAGTGTTGTTAACGGTAGTTGGACGGCCAAACGCACCAATTTGAGCTGGAAAAGGTGGTTTAAATCTCGGAAGACCTTTTTTTCCTTCAAGCGACTCAAGCAGTCCTGTTTCTTCACCACAGATATATGCGCCAGCACCGCGTTGACTATAAATCTCAAGATCTATGCCAGAATGTTGAATATTTTTGCCAATTAATCCGGAATGTCGAGCTTCTTCTAAGGCATTTTCAAATCGGACCCAAGATTGATGGAATTCACCGCGTATATAGTTGTAAGCAACCGTAGAGCCTGTAACATAACCTGCAATAGCCATGCCCTCTATCAACTGATGTGGATTTAACCTAAGTATATCTCGATCTTTAAAGGTTCCTGGTTCGCTTTCATCTGAATTACATACTATGTATTTCTGACCAGAAACGTCTTTCGGCATAAAACTAAATTTTAAACCAGAAGGAAAGCCAGCCCCGCCTCTTCCTCTGAGACCTGATGCCTTTATCTGCTCAATAAGCTCTTTAGGATCTGGCTTGTTTCGGAGTATGTCCCGCCAAACTGAATAACCGCCGTGCTTTTGATAAACTGCAATCTCCCACGGATCTTTCAAATCTGGTTTTGGAAGACAAACGTAAAAAATACCCATAACCTTTTAGTCCAATTGCTCTAAAATGACATCTAGCTTTTTTGTGGTCAAATTCTCAAAATAATCATCCCCACAAAGTAACATTGGCGCGCCTCCACATGCACCCAGGCATTCGGCCTCAAGCAATGTAACCTTCCCATCATCAGATGTCTCACCAAAACTGATCCCTAATTGTTGTCGAAGATACTCAACAATATCATGTGATCCTCTCAGCATACATGAGACATTTGTACAAACTCGAATGCAGTGGCGTCCAACTGGTTCTGTATAAAACATATCGTAGAAAGTTGCGATCTCATAAACTTCTATAGGTTTCATATCTAAAAATTTGGCTACAGCTATTACAACATTTTGGGAAATCCATCCGGCCTCTTCTTGGCAGTAGCGTAATGCTGATTTTACTGCGGCTCTCCTGGTAGGATATTTCGCAGCCTCCTTATCAATTTTGTTTTTTATGTTCTCTGATAAATTAAATTCAGGCACTAATTTTTTGGAGGTCACCGATCAATCTCCCCAAACACAATATCCTGAGTGCCGATTATTGCTACCATATCCGCCAACATGTGGCCTCTACACATATCATCAAGCGACGCCAGATGAGAAAAACCTGGTGCGCGTATTTTCACTCTATAAGGTTTATTTGCTCCATCCGATATAAGGTAAATTCCAAACTCTCCTTTAGGTGCCTCAACAGCTTGATATGTCTGTCCATTCGGTACACGATACCCTTCTGTGAATAATTTGAAATGATGAATCATTGATTCCATATCTTCTTTCATCTCAGTTCGGGTGGGTGGTACTAATTTGGGATTATCCAGCATTACAGGTCCTTGGTTTTTTTGAAGCCATCGAATACATTGCCGCACAATAGAATTTGATTGTCGCATTTCTTCAACACGAACCAAATACCGATCATAGCAGTCTCCGGTTACTCCCACTGGAATACTGAATTCAAGTTCATTGTAAACTTCATAAGGCTCCTTCTTCCGTAAATCCCACTCGATACCGGACCCCCGCAGCATTGGCCCTGTAAAGCCATACTGAAGGGCATCCTCTGGAGTAACAATACCGATATCCACTGTCCTCTGCTTCCAAATTCGATTATCTGTCAATAGCGTTTCATACTCATCAATTTTTTTGGGGAAAGATTCTGTAAATGACCATAGGAAATCCAACAAAGAACCATCACGGTTTCGGTTTTTTTCTGCAATCTTTTTTTTATCTTTTCGTCGGCTGGACTCATATTTTGGCATTTCCTCTGGGAGGTCTCGATACACACCTCCAGGTCGATAGTATGTTGCATGCATACGGGCACCAGAAACAGCTTCATAACAATCAAGAAGATCTTCTCTTTCCCTAAATGCATAGAGAAAAAGCGCCATAGCTCCAATATCGAGCCCATGCGCCCCTATCCACATCAAATGATTTAAAATCCTGGTTATTTCATCAAATAGCACGCGGATATACTTTGCACGGATAGGTGGTTGGACTCCAAGCAATTTTTCGATCGCTAAAACATATGCGTGCTCATTGCACATCATAGACACATAATCCAAACGATCCATATATCCGATACTGTGATTAAACGGTTTGCTTTCCGCAAGTTTTTCAGTGCCGCGATGAAGTAGCCCGATATGAGGATCTAGACGTTCAATTACTTCACCATTCATTTCCATTACCACACGGAGAACCCCATGCGCCGCGGGATGCTGTGGTCCAAAATTCAAAGTGTAATTACGTATCTCTGTCACCGTATCCCTCTTCGCGAATAACGCGTGGTACAGTCACTCTTGGTTCAATAGTGACTGGTTCATAAACTACACGCTTCTTAGTTTCGTCGTAACGCATCTCAACGTGACCGGATAAAGGAAAATCTTTACGAAAAGGATATCCAATAAAGCCATAATCAGTTAGGATACGACGTAAATCCGGATGCCCATCGAAAATTATTCCAAAAAGGTCGAAGACTTCTCGCTCAAACCAATTTGCTGATTTCCAAATATCCAAAACAGATGGAACCTTCAGTTCTTCATCTGGCAACCAAACTACTATTCGTGCGCGGTTATTGTAAGATACTGAAAGCAGATGATATACGACTGCATATCTAGGGCCATCCCATGGAGCGCTTCCTTCTCGTCCAAAACAAAGATAATCAACGCCACACAAATCAATCAACTGCTCAAACTGTGTGGATTGATTATCTTTTAATTCCAATAGCAGTTGATATAAATCCCCGATTGGGACAGCTAAATTAATTTCATCCAAATCATAGCTCACTTGAGCATGATATTTTTGAGCAATTAATTCGATATTGGGTTTTGAAATATGTGGACACATAGCATTAGGGTCAAATTTAACGCGCTATTGTATTGGTACGACGGATCTTTTTTTGAAGCTGAAGAACACCGTAAAGTAACGCCTCTGGAGTTGGCGGACAACCAGGCACATAAACATCAACCGGGACGATACGATCACAGCCTCGAACCACAGAATAGGAATAATGGTAATACCCGCCACCATTCGCACAGGATCCCATAGATATAACCCAGCGTGGCTCAGGCATTTGGTCATAAACTTTACGCAGGGCTGGTGCCATTTTATTAGTTAAAGTTCCGGCAACAATCATTACGTCTGATTGGCGCGGACTCGGGCGAAAAAAAGTTCCAAAACGATCCAAGTCGTAGCGAGACGCTCCTGCATGCATCATTTCAACTGCGCAACATGCCAAGCCAAACGACATAGGCCACATCGATCCAGTTCGCGCCCAATTAATCAGATCATCCAGTCTGGCAGTAGCCCATCCTTTCTCAAACACACCTTCTATAGCCATTAATATTTTACTCCCATTCCAATGCGCCTTTCATCCATTCATAAACAAAACCTATGACCAGAATGAAAAGAAAAATAGCCATAGCCAAAAATCCATACACACCAATTTCATCTAATGCCACTGCCCATGGAAAAAGGAAAGCTATCTCCAGATCAAAAATTATAAAAAGTATAGCTACAAGATAATAACGGACATCAAACTTCATTCTGCTATTCTCAAACGCCTCGAATCCACATTCATAAGGCGATAACTTAGCAGAATCCGGTTTATTTGGACCCAGTAATTTACCAGCCAATATGGCAACAACTCCAAACACAAGAGCCGTAAATAAAAACAACATAATAGGCAGGTAGTTGCCCAACATTTTTGAAAAAATTCGTCTTTTTTAGGTAGAAAGAAAAGTTATTAACATTTTAATTTCGCCAGCTATTAGGGTCAATCAATTAAATTGAGAATATGGACCTTAATTCCCAAAACCAATCAAAAAAAATAGAAAAGAACCTATGCGTTCCATACATTGCAATTTACATCAATGGTGGCCACGCCCGGACTCGAACCGGGACGGCTTGCGCCACCGCCCCCTCAAGACGGCGTGTCTACCAATTCCACCACGTGGCCGTTAACCATCAAGGGCAACTATTGATTATATAAAAATTATTAGTTCTCTCCAGCAGCTTGAGGAACACTTGGTAAATCAGCTTTGTCTGACAGACTATTTTTAGAAGAAGTCTCCGGCACAACTGGCACATCCTCATCAGTTGGATCAACCTGTTGCGGTGTAACCAATTTCTGGTCGCTTTTAGTTATAACACTGAGGTCAGATTGGCCTTCTTTCGTGTACAAATATGCCAAAACTAACGTTATAACAAAAAACAGCAACGCAAGGATAGCTGTAGTGCGGCTTAAAAAAGTTGCAGATCCGCGACTGCCGAATACTGACTGTGAGGATCCACCTCCACCAAAAGCTGCCCCAGCATCAGCACCTTTGCCCTGCTGAAGCAGCACGAGAACCACAATCGAAACAGTTGTGATTAGAAGAACTACGGTTAAAATACTTATAAGCATAATTTTGATGCTACCTCGCAGATTGAGATAAAGTCGTCAGCGTCGAGAGAAGCGCCTCCAATAAGGCCTCCATCAATATCCTTCTCATTGAATATTTTAGACGCATTATCAACATTTACACTACCGCCGTACAGAATACGCGTTAATGAACCGAGACCTTTTTGCTCATTATCAAGAATATCTCGCAAAAAACTATGGATTTCCTGAGCTTCTTCCGGTTTTGCAGTCTTCCCAGTTCCAATAGCCCAAACTGGCTCATAAGCAATTAGGCTCTCTGGGAATATATCCATGCCTGCAGTGTCGAGGACAGCCCGAATTTGACGCTCTACCACGCTCATTGTTCGACCAGATTCACGTTCATCAAGTGTCTCACCAACGCAAATCACTGGCTTTAAACCACAATCAAAAGCGAGCTGCGCCTTCTGGCCAACTATAGAATCATCTTCTCCAAAAAGTTGGCGTCGCTCTGAATGACCAACAATAACAAAATTACAATCTTGATCTTTGAGCATGGAGCCTGATATTTCTCCTGTAAAAGCTCCAGATGGGGCTATTCCTAAATTCTGACCACCCACATGTATATCGGATCCGCGTATGTCCTTTAACACGCATGATATTAGAATCGAAGGGGGGAAAATGACTACATCAAGTTTTTGTAAAGAGAAGGAAGCTCTTTGATGTCGAGATATAAGCTCACGAGCCAAATTTTTTGGCCCATTCATTTTCCAATTTCCCGCTACCATCGGTCGACGTTTTTCAATTTTCACGTAAGAATTACCGTTTTATATTTAAGCTCGATGCTTTTTCACTGAGGAGATGGTAACGATCAAAAGTTTAAGTATCAAGCCAGCCCTGCCTTTGAATTATATTAAATACCGCATAATTGAAAGATTTAGAGAGAATTTCCATTATGAAGACTGGGTATTCGCTATTACTTTAGCTAAATCAACACTAAGGGAGGACACCAATGATTGGTCACGGCCCTCCACCATAACTCGGATTACGGGCTCAGTCCCCGAAGGACGTAATACTACCCGTCCTCCATCGCCTAATATTCGTTCTGTGTCACGAATAGCTTCCTCAACAACGCTGCTCTTTTTAAAGTTACTAATTAGAGCAGAATCCCGGGGCATAGAGACATTAATTATGCTTTGCGGGAACTTTTCCATACCTAACGTTAAAGAAGATAATGTGCAAGATCTTTCAGTCAATGACTCTAACACATCAAGCGCTGCAATTATTCCATCACCGGTAGTACTTTTTTCCAAACATAGAATATGTCCAGACGTTTCTCCGCCTAACAACCAGTTATTTTGCTTTAAAAGCTGGTACACATGTCTATCACCTACAGCTGCCCGTTCAAATGGAATATTAGCCTCTTTGCATGCTAGTTCGAGACCAAGATTAGTCATCGGGGTGCCGACAATTCCTCCTGACATATTTCCTTTCTGAATGCGTGCGCGACTCATTATGTACAAAATTTGATCGCCATCGACAAGTTGTGATTTTTCATCAACCATCAACACTCGATCTCCATCACCATCAAGTGCGACTCCCAAATCAGCTTTCGTTTGCCGTACCATATATTGGAGGTGATCAGGATTAGTGGATCCGCAATCCTTATTTATATTAAATCCATCCGGATCCACTCCAATCGGTACCACATGCGCTCCTAATTCCTCAAAAACAGTGGGAGCGACATGATAAGAAGCGCCATTTGCGCAATCTAGAACAATTTTTAGACCGCGCAAAGACAAATTTGGCGAAACACTATTCTTGCAGTGCTCAATATACCTTCCAGGAGCATCCGGGAAACGTTCCGCTTTACCTAAGCGATCTGCAGGTACTGTCTGGATTGGTTTGTTCATCAGTTTTTCAATTTGAAACTCTAATTGATCCCCTAATTTACTTCCGTCGGGTAAGAAAAACTTGATGCCATTATCCTGATATAGATTGTGCGATGCGCTGATTACAATTCCAGCTGTAGCACGGGCGGTCCGTGTTAAATAAGAAATCCCAGGGGTAGGCATTGGCCCGATCAACGATATATCCATCCCAGCAGCGGATAATCCTGCCTCAAGTGCTGATTCCAAGAGATAGCCTGACACACGAGTATCCTTTCCTATTACAATCTTTCCTCCTGATTCATTGCCAAGTACGCGACCAGCTGCCCAACCAAGCTTTAGCACGGTTTCGGGAGTAATTGGAGGTTCTCCAACCTGGCCTCTTACACCATCTGTACCAAATATTCTTTTTTTGCTTCGGTTAGTCATGTGTGATTACCTTAATTATCTTGATTAAAAGTCCACAAAAACTCCCAACTTCGAATCAAGTCTCTCGTCATAGAGACATCATGACAACGAATAATTTTTGCGCCTCCTTGAGCGGCAATTAATGCCAATCCTGCGCTCAGAGCGGTTCGATTCTTGCTCAAATCTCCCAACAACAAACCCACAAATTTTTTCCTCGATAAGCCAATCAATATAGGGAAGCCTAATTGAGTAAATTTGTCGATACCCCCAATAATTTTATAATTGTGCTCGAAGGTTTTTCCAAACCCAAAACCAGGATCTAAAAGTAATTGATCTGCCGCGATTCCAAATTCTAAACATTTTTTTACCCGATCCATCAAAAAATCTGCTACTTCTTTCAACATGTTTTCATATTTTGGCTTATGCTGCATGTTAATAGGTGTGCCTTTCATATGAACTAAACACACTGGGACACCCAATGAAGACGCTACCTCCAAAGCACCTTTTTTCCTTAATGCGTATACATCATTTATTAGTCCAGCACCGGCCTCCACTGCGGCCTCCATCACCTCTGGCTTGGAAGTGTCAATCGAGATTGGAACTGTTAATTCATCTGCTAACTCTCTTATCACGGGAATAACACGCCGTATTTCCTCGCTTGCGTCTATTTCCACTGACCCAGGCCTAGTCGACTCTCCACCAACATCGATAATATCTGCGCCGTGTGCCACCATAGCCCGCGCATGCTCAATAGCGCTTAGAGTATCTTGATAACGACTACCATCAGAAAATGAATCAGGCGTTACGTTTAAAACGCCCATTAAGGCGACTCGATCTAATGATAGAGATCGACTACCACAAATTAGATCCACGCCTATTTAGCCTTATCGATCGCCTCAAACTGAATCGCCAGCCGGGGAGTCCATCTTTGGCTTTATTTCTGCTT
Organism: uncultured Acidiferrobacteraceae bacterium; assembly: GCA_964343365.1. Lineage (GTDB taxonomy): Bacteria > Pseudomonadota > Gammaproteobacteria > Arenicellales > UBA868 > CAJXWH01. Next base: position 18,343 of record CAYFJI010000007.1, on the reverse strand, counting down.
GATTTCCGGAAGCAGGGGGGTGGTCGCCACCGCCTGCTGCTGAAGATGAATCCTCTCCGTTTGGAGCCGGTGGCCTAGGTTGCTCTCCATCCATAATTTGATTGATCTGATCTGCTTCGAGTGTTTCCCAATCAATAAGTGCTTTCGTCATTACCTCCACTTTATCTCGATTTTCTTCAATAATCTTCCGCGCCCTACCATACTGCTCTTCTATTATTCGGGTTATCTCACCATCGACCTGTTCTGCGGTTGCGTTACTCAAATTCCTATGAGTAGTAACGTCCCGCCCCAAAAAAACCTCAGACTCATTATCTCCGTACACTCTCGGTCCTAGCTGATCACTCATGCCCCAACGTTGAACCATTTTTTGTGCAAGTTCGGTCGCAGTTTCAAAATCATTGGCTGCACCAGTTGTCATTTGCGACATAAATAATTCTTCGGCTATCCGGCCTCCCATTAAAACAGCAATTCGCGCCAACAAATGTTCGCGATTATGGCTATATCGATCCTCTTCAGGCAATTGCATAGTCACGCCAAGCGCACGCCCTCTTGGAATAATTGTTACCTTATGAACTGGATCCGTTTGGCCTTTCAAAATTTTGGCTACAACGGTATGTCCAGATTCATGATACGCTGTATTAAGTCTTTCTTCCTCGGGCATAACAATTGATCTTCTCTCAACACCCATTAAAACTTTATCTTTAGCAAGCTCGAACTCTTCCATTGTCACTGTTTTCCGTCCAGAGCGCGCTGCAAACAGAGCCGCCTCATTGATTAAATTAGCCAGATCGGCACCCGAAAAACCGGGTGTCCCTCGGGCAATAATATGTGCATCAACATTTTTATCTAATGGCACTTTACGCATATGGACCTTAAGTATTGCCTCTCGACCTCTGATGTCTGGTAGTGGTACGTGGACTTGCCGATCAAAACGGCCTGGGCGAAGCAGTGCTGGATCAAGCACATCCGGTCTGTTAGTTGCCGCGATTACTATGACCCCCTCATTGCCATCAAATCCATCCATCTCAACCAATAACTGATTTAAAGTTTGCTCACGCTCATCATGACCGCCACCAAGACCTGCTCCACGTTGCCTTCCAACAGCATCTATCTCATCAATAAAAATTATACATGGAGCATTTTTTTTAGCTTGATCAAACATATCTCGTACTCTAGAGGCGCCAACGCCCACAAACATCTCTACAAAATCAGAACCAGAAATTGTAAAAAATGGAACTTTAGCTTCGCCAGCTATAGCTTTTGCTAGCAATGTTTTACCTGTTCCCGGGCTTCCTGTCATAAGGACACCTCTGGGAATTCGACCGCCAAGCTTATGAAATCTCGATGGTTCCCTCAAAAATTCAACTAACTCCTGGACTTCTTCCTTGGCTTCATCTACCCCTGCTACATCAGCGAATGTAATATTATTTTTATCTTCAGTAAGCATTCTGGCCTTACTTTTTCCAAAACTCAGTGCACCACGACCTCCTCCACCTTGCATTTGCCGCATGAAGAAAATCCATACCCCAATCAATAATAATAATGGAAACCAACTTATAAAGATTTGCATCAAAAGCGAAGGGCTTTCCTCCTTTACGGCACGAATAGCAACCCCACCCTTAAGCAAATCATTTACAAGATCAGGATCACCCGGCGAATAACTTACAATCTTTTCGCCTCCATAAGTTCGTGCTTTTATCGCGCGACCCTCTATAGTTACTTCTTCTATCCGACCTTGTTTGACTTCCTCAAGAAAGGTTGAATAATTAACCTCTCGATCACTGCGTGAATTCTGTGGTGCAAAGTTATTAAAAACTGCCATCAACACCATAGCTATCACCAGCCACAAAATTAAATTTTTTGTCAGATTGCTCATACGGTTCTCAGTTGAGTTACAATTTTCTTTGAATTAAAAGGTGAGAAGTCTGTTTGCTTAAGAAATAACCCGTTCACTAACCCCCAATTGTCCAGTTTTTTTGACTTTAAAACAACTATATCCGAAGAAACCTACTAAGTTCCACATTTATGCATACCTTGGATAGCGCGCAATCAAAAAAAATTCCGTACTTTCAGAGCGAGAGGCATTTGGCTTTCGCACCAAACAGCGCCTGAATAATCTCTTTGTTTCTTGTTGAAAATTTACGGTCTCAGTCCCATCAAACAGCTTCACTAACAGACATCCCTTTGGACCAAGGCACCCCAAGGCAAAATCTCGCGCGGCTCGCGCCAGTTCTATGGAGCGCATTTGATCAGTATCTCTCACACCAGTTAAATTGGGGGCCATATCTGACAATACAAGGTCTACCTCTCTATAGTTTACGGCTTTTAGTATATTAGTCTGTATATTTGTTTGCAAAAAATTCCCTTTTATAAAGGTTACACTAGGTAAAGGTTGCATTTGCAATACATCGACCGCGACCACTATACCCTCATCTTCAGTTTGTTTACTAACTACCTGAGACCAACTGCCTGGCGCAGCTCCTAAGTCAATGGTTACCCCATTTCTATTAATTAATCTATCTTTCTCATTAATTTCTAACAACTTCCATGCTGCTCTAGATCTATATCCTACTAATGAGGCCTCATTTGCAAAATGATCGCTGTTTCGGCGAGCTTTCCAATTGCCTCTTTTAGTTTGATTCTTCTTTGCCATAGTCTAACACTTCAAAATCATTGAACACGCTTTTTATGCCACTTAGAATCAAGGACTAAACTCCATTGACCCTTATCCAGTCCCAGAGTTCTCATCTTATTAGTGCTTATTTCTAACGCATACCTGAACTTGTGTCTAACTTGGTAAACATAATTAGATCGGCTCTGATTCTCGGGATACATAATCGTTAGTCCGATCATTTTCCCATCTTTTCGAAAAAATATTAAGCCTAACGATTCTTCGACATTTCGCATGTGAAATATTGTCCGTACGTTAGATGGAAATACGAACAAAATTCCCCATTGATCAATTAATTCGCCACAAATATGTTGAAAACCTGCCTTTCGTTGATGTGGATTAAGGGCAAGCTTCACAAGCACTTCATGATCTCGACCAGAATCAGAGTGAAGTTTTATGCGTGACTTCTCCATGCTTTCCCAACTCTTATTTATATCTCCACATGAATAAATTTGTTGACTGAAAAACAATGCCAGCAATAAAAAAAATATCCTCTCTTTGGTTCGACGAATAGACACTACAAAGAATCGTTTATTCTTATTCTTACCTGATGCGCGACCTCTAGTGCTCGAATACCTTCAGTTCCAGAAACGAGTGGTGTCTTAGACTCGATAATACATTGCACAAAGTGTTCAAGTTCAGCATCTAATGGTGGGCGTGGATCTACTTCAATTGTTTCAGCCACCATCTCCGAAAACCCTCCCTCACTAGGAGCTTGCCCCGGGCGCATGACATCAATTTGCTGATTCTTAAAATTTAAGCCCAAGTAACAGGATCGGCCAAAGATGCGAATCCGCCTAAAAGTCGTCCTAGAAACTCGACTCGCGGTCACATTTGCTATTGCCCCATTTTGGAACTCCAACCTTGCATTCGCAATATCAACATGATCGGTAATTACAGGTGTGCCTACTGCTGAAACATATTTTAGATTAGCGGAAACCAACGATAGCACAATATCAATATCATGAATCATCAGATCAGTAACAACATCAACATCACTAGCACGCTCCACAAATTCACCTAGCCTATGCACCTCGATAAAACGGGGTTCATCAAGCTCTTGTGTCAAGCGAATGACTCCAGCATTAAATCGTTCCAAATGCCCAATTTGTAAAATTACCCCCTTTAAAGCTGCGGTCTCAACAATCTTACGTGCATCATCAAGAGTATGTGCGATGGGTTTCTCTAACAAAACTGGGATACCATCCAATAAAATAGGCATAGCAACAGCACAATGGAATGTAGTAGGTACTGCAATACTGACCGCGTCTACTTTGTTCATTAAGGAAGATCCTGGTTCAAAAATATCACAGCCGTGTTTGGTGGCTATTTGTGCAGCTCTTTCATAATCAACGTCAACGACCCCAACTAAATCAACATTTGGCATTCGAGAATAAATAGCTGCATGAATTTCTCCAAGGTGACCAACACCCACAACACCAAGACGCAATTTGTCAACCATAGGTCATCCTCGAAATGAATAAATAGGGACATTAGGAGCAAAAAAATACATAAAAAATAATTTTTTTCTGGTTTTTTTTATTGTATGATATTTTAAAGTTAATAATAAATGTTTCTGACGTAATATCGTAGATGAATTTCCAGCTTGCTGTTGTTTAATAAGGCTCACTTTCGACTTGTGCGTCAAAGTTACCACACCCATTCAACCATAGAGTTTTTTCTCATCGATAAAACTGTTCACGTTTAAAAGCTGATTATTCACCTAATATTTGATTATGAACAAACTTTATCATGACTTTTTGGTCGCCTTATCTATTAATGGTTTTTTAAGGTCCACTATTTCTTCTAAATCAAGCTAGAAGCTATAATTAATGTTAGAAGATTTTTGCATAATCTCTAAAGCAGTAAAATATCTGGATCAACACTACTATCATGAAATGAAATTAGAAGAGCTATCTATCGGTATCGGCGTTCCGTATAGCAAATGCGAAAGGCTGTTTCGAAGATGGAGCAATACTGGATCTCATGAATTACTCAAATGCTTAGCAAAAAAAAACTACCGTGAAGCTATTTCTAATAAGAATTCTTCAATACTGCAACAAGATTATGATTATCAAGAAATATTAGATAATCAATCTCAGTTTGCCATTAATCTTCGAATCATGCATAAAAACTCGATTCTCGACAACAAAAACACTACCCTCATTAACTATCAATTTTTGGAAAGCCGCTTTGGACGTTGCCTTATTGGATTGGAATCCGATCGAATATGTTGGTTCTCCTTTGTCGACAATGACAAAAATGCCATTCAAACGATGCAACATTATTTTTCTGGAGTAAGACTAACGTCGGCCTCCATAACTGAGGGAAGATCTATCGACTCGTTACTGTATAAATATAAAAAAAAAGAAGCCTTGCCACTTTCCCTGTTCGGCAACGTATTCCAAACACGAGTGTTGAGCGCTTTGTTGAAGATACCTATGGGCAGTTGCGTGAGTTATGGAATGCTTGCCTTGAACATCGGTAATGCTAAATCCGCACGGGCTGTTGGTAACGCAATTGGAAATAATCCAATTTCTTATCTAATTCCTTGTCACAGAGTAATAAGAAACTCTGGGCTTATTGGAGGCTACCGATGGAATGCCAACCGAAAACGTATTATTCTGGCTTGGGAATGCATCCAAATGTTACGCTAAAAAATGATATTAATCATAGCTATCATCACAACCAGGAATAAAACGGTCATTATACCACCAGCGCGCGCAAAATCTTTTACACGGTATCCTCCGGGCCCCATGATCAAAGCATTGACCTGATGTGTCGGAATAAGAAAAGAGTTGGAGGTTGCCAAAGCCACGGTAAGAGCAAAAACAGCTGGATCTCCTCCTACCCCAATCGCAATATTGATTGCAATTGGCACAAGCAAAACCGTTGCTCCAATATTAGACATAATCAATGAGAACACTGTCGCCACAATAGCTATTACTGCCTGAACCACCCATACGGGAACATCTCCTAAAAAAGAAATAATCTGTTGAGCTATCCATGTTGCTGTATTGGTTGTTTCAAAAGCTATTCCCAATGGGATGAGACTTGCCAACAAAAATACGCTTTGCCATCCAATCGCTCTGTAAGCTTCATCAATCCTCAAAACGCCGGTTACGATCATAATTAATGCGCCAACCATCAGTGCTAATGCTAATGGTAAATGAGTAAACAAAATAAGGCCCAGAGCTAAAAAGAATGATATTAATGCATAGGGCAATTTATTCGGACGGATGTCTTCCCTCGGAAAGTCTGTTACTGCTATGAATTTGCGATCTTCAGTAATGGCTCCAAACCTTTTCCACTGACCGTGAAGAACAAGAGTGTCACCCGCTTGCAACATCAGATCACCAACATCAATATCTATAATTTCACTAATTCGGAAGACAGCCAATGCTGTCACACCATAACGACTCCTAAGGGAGATTTCTTTTATTGTTTTTCCAATTAGCGTTGAGTCGGGAGGAATTACAAACTCTGCAATCCCGGCAGCTGTAATGCTGAGTATTTCCTTGAATACATCGAGCTCAGGCTTCAACTCAAGACCATGCTCACTGCAAAATGAAGCAACCGAACTATGTCGGCCCATAATAGCTAGTTCAGTCCCTAATTCGATCTCAGAATCACCCCGAGGAACAACAGTCAAGTCACCACGTGTTCTTAACGCAACTATCCATCCTTCCCGACCTCCTTCCTCAATATCAGAAAGATTTGAGCCTATCAACTCACTGTTGCTACCGACTCGTGTTTCATAAACTTCGCCTTCAATTCCATATACTTCACGAAAGTACGTTAATGTACTGCCCGATTCCTGAGGTTTATCTTTGACTAAAGGCAAAACGAAACGACCAAGTAAGGTAAAGTAAACTATACCAGTTGCCACAAGTGCTAGGCCAATAGGAGTAATAGAAAATAATGAAAATGTTTCTAATTCCAAAAATAGATTTTCATTTGAGGATTGAATGAGATCATTAAGTACAATCAGAGGGCTAGATCCAACCATCGTCACTGTCCCACCCAATATGGCACAAAACCCCATAGGCATTAGTAGTCGGGAAACAGGCAACTTAGTGCGGCGAGCAATCCTAGAAACGACAGGCAAAAACAATGCCGCTGCGCCGATATTCTGCATAAAACTTGATATAGTTCCAACCGAAATCGAAACGATTGTGATTATCTTGCCTTCAGTACGCCCCCCATGCTTTAAAATTTTGTTGGCTAGCTGGCTCATTACGCCTGTCTTATCAAGACCCGCGCCTATAATCATGACTGCAATTATTGCCATAACTGCGTTACTGGAAAAACCAACAAAAAGGTCATCAAGTGAAACTAATCCTGCGTAACCCGGTATGAGCGCACTAATACCTAAAATAACCATGGCGCTGATCGCAGCTACATCCACCCGTACCACCTCACTGACAAAAAGAAATATAGTAAAGCCCAGGATCGCTATTAAAGCGACCATCTCGCCAGTTAACGATATAGGATCTGTCAAGAACAACCTCAATAAAGAGTGTGAGAATATATTTAGGACGTCATCACGAAACGCCTCTACAATACTAACTATATCATACACCAATAGACAAACTACTCTATGGGCTCAAAAACTTACTTTGTGAAGATACCAAAAAACAGTGAATTCGAACAAATTCCAACACAAATACTGGATTAGTTTGCTTTTGATTCCGATACTTAGAGTCTTGAGCTTGCTACCTTTGTCGATCAGTTATCGTCTAGGATCTGGCCTCGGTGACATGTTCTATCTCTTGATTCCTAAACGTCGAAACATTGCAAAAAAAAATTTAACTTTATGTTTCCCTCACTACAGTAGCAATGAAATCGATCTAATCACAAAAAACACTTTTAGAAATATCGCGAGGGTAACGCTTACAAGTGGCATCAATTGGTGGTCAAGCAAAAAAAATATTCAAAAATTAATCCAGGTTGAGAATCTCGCATGTTTCGAGGATGCAATAAAATCTGGTAGCAATATTATTTTTCTGGCACCACATTTTGTAGCACTTGAAATTGGTGGTATTTATCTTTCAACTATTTCCCCAATAACAAGTATGTACCAGCGGAACAAAAATCCGTTTATTAATAAGCTCACTATCCGTGGGCGGAGTCGTTTTGGAGCTATCATAACAGAAAGGCAAAACAGTACCTTAACAATCATCCGTCAGATAAGAAACGGGCATCCTCTATATTACCTTCCTGATCAAGATCCAGGCATTCATTGGCATTCCCAAAAATCCGTCTTTGCCCCATTTTTTAATCAACGAGCTGCAACATGGACAACGCTGTCGCGAATAGCAAAAATTGCTAACGCCATAGTTCTACCTTGTAAAACTGAAATTCTTCCTAAAGGTAAAGGGTTCAAGGTTAGTTTTAGTGCACCGATAAAAAATTTTCCAACTGGTGATCCATTGGAGGACGCTACCATCATGAACCAAACAATCGAATCTATGATAGAAGATACGCCAGATCAATATTTCTGGGTGCACAAACGCTTCAAGACTCAGCCAATGGGTGTCGGTAGTCATTATGAATAATTTCTTTAATATATTTCCAAAAATATATAATGTGACATAAATCTCGAAAAAAAAGAAAAATTCCAGTACCAAAAAAGACTGACACTGCTACCAATCTGTATGCATATATATCATTAAAACTTGGATTGATAAGATATTCAATAAGTATCGATAACGTAATTGTTGTAGCCACGATTGATAGAAACCAAACACAAAAATCCTTAAAATCTGACATAACCACTGACCTCATATGTTAATAATCTTCACATAATGTCAGATATAGTGTCTCAGGATGTGAGTCAGTAAGGTGTAATTTATAAGAAACTAGCTGTTACTAATGACCTTGCCTAAAAGAGCATTTTCTCAAAATAAGAAATCGTTTTCTGGAGGCCAGTCTCTAGGTTTATAGTGGGCCGCCAGTCAAGTGCATCATCTGCAAGAGTGATATCTGGTCGACGCTGTACAGGATCATCCTGAGGCAAAGGATGATAAGTTACCTTAGAGGTTGAACCAACCATATCCAAAACCTTGTCAGCTAGCTCTTGAACAGTAAATTCCGTTGGGTTACCCAAATTGACAGGGCCATGAAAATCTTTTGGGCCATTCATTAGAGATATCAGTCCCGAAATTAGGTCATCAACATAACAAAATGACCGGGTCTGACTACCATCTCCATAAATAGTAATTGGCTCATTCCGTAATGCTTGGACAATAAAATTAGACACGACACGCCCATCGTTTTCACGCATTCTTGGTCCGTAAGTATTAAAAATACGCGCAACCTTAATGTTAACGTGATGCTGACGATGGTAATCAAAAAATAATGTTTCTGCACAACGTTTGCCCTCATCGTAACAGGCTCGAGGTCCTATCGGATTTACCCTACCCCAATAATTTTCGCGTTGTGGGTGAATTTCAGGGTCACCATAAACCTCGCTTGTAGAAGCTTGCAATATAGTGGATCGTGTTCTTTTCGCTAGACCCAATACATTAATCGCTCCGTGAACATTTGTTTTTACTGTTTGAACGGGATCTATTTGATAATGAACCGGAGATGCTGGACAAGCTAAATGATAGATCTGATCAACTTCTACATAAAGTGGAAAAGTGACGTCATGCTGACTAAAATCAAATTTAATATTTCCAAGAAGATGCTGAATATTGTGCTTTGCGCCAGAAAAATAATTATCGACACACAATACCTCATAGCCATCCTCAACTAGTCGATCGCATAGATGCGAACCAAGGAACCCTGCTCCGCCAGTTACTAGTATTCTCATGTTCTCCTCTAAGACAATGTTATCGACGCTGTGCGCCGAGGATTGGTGCCGGAGAGAGGGATTGAACCTCCGACCTATCGCTTACGAGGCGATTGCTCTACCAGCTGAGCTACTCCGGCCTTTGATTCAGCCAGTTGATTTTAATCGAATTACTATTTGAACCCCAGCAACACTCTTTCCAGCTGGCAATTCCGGAATTTTTATAGAATCAACCTCACCCACTCTTATATCTGTAAGCTCTCCGCTATCAACATCAAAAAAATGGTGGTGCGGCAACGTATTGGAATCAAAAAAGACTTGCCCTGTTTCCACCGTTAATTCGCGCAACAAACCCTTTTCTACCAACAAACTAAGTGTATTGTACACAGTTGCCCTTGAAACCAGTATCTCTCTTAGCATCGCCTTCTGGTACAAGGTTTCTGCGGTAACATGTTGATGCTTTTCTAATACAAGTTTTGTTAGTTGCACGCGCTGCGAAGTCGGCACTATTCCCAAGTCTCGAAGAATCTTGGCGCCTTCAATATCGGTTGCGATCTTCATTGTTTACCGTCTCTACTCAGTGATGCCGATGTGACTAATAGAAGATAATTCTAATATTTAATTGTTAATCAAACTACTTTCAATTGACTAGGCAAGGAAAAAGTTACATTCTCCAGGACTCGAGCGTTCTCTTTTTGCAACGCTCCTCCAAAGCTTTTTAGTCGTTCAACTACCTGTTGAACTAGAATTTCAGGTGCTGACGCTCCTGCCGTCACGCCTACAGCCTCACATCCTTCTAACATATGCATTGTAATATCGGTAGCTTCATCAATCAAATATGAGCGGACACCCAGTCTCTCAGCAATTTCTTTTAGTCGATTAGAGTTAGAGCTCATCATAGAGCCGACTACAAGTAAGACGTCACAATTTTTTGCTAGCTCTTTAACTGCATCCTGCCTATTTTGAGTTGCGTAACATATATCATCTTTACGTGGGAAAATAATTGTTGGAAAAGAAATTTTTAATTCGTCCATTATTAAACGAGTATCGTCCAGTGATAATGTTGTTTGTGTAACACAAGCGATTTTTTCATCTGGACTTAGAGGTAACGATCCTATATCTTTAATTTCTTCTACCAAGAATACTCCATGCTTGACTTGCCCTAATGTTCCCTCGACCTCGGGATGTCCTGCATGTCCAATCAAAATCACTTTATAGCCATCCTTTCTAAAACGTTTCACTTCGTTATGTACTTTGGTAACTAAAGGGCAAGTTGCATCGAGCACTTTTAGTTTTCTGCTAGCGCCTTCCCTATGTACAACCTCAGATACTCCATGCGCACTAAAAATTACCGTCTCCCCCTCCGGTACTTCATTAAGTTGATTAACAAAAATTGCTCCTTTTTCTCTAAGCTTTTCGACAACATAGCGATTGTGTACTACTTCATGACGAACATAAATAGGACTTCCATACTTTGCTATAGATTGTTCAACAATCGTTATAGCTCTCTCTACTCCTGCACAAAATCCCCGTGGACTCGCAAGTAATATTTTCATTTTCTGTCCAGCAAATGGCTCAAAGGCGCTGAAATCGTTTTTCCCAAGTGAAATACATTAGGATTATATTTTTGTAAAGTCAAACCACTAAACGCCATCATCATTTCCGGGAATTCCGATGAGGGCATGCAATATCAGGATCAAAACTCCAACAAATATCGCAATATCAGCAAGATTGAATGCGGGAAAGTACCAATCTTGATAGTAAACCTGAATAAAATCTATAACATAACCAGCACGAATGCGATCTATCATATTCCCGATTGCGCCAGATAATATAAGAATTAAAGCTCTTTCATACCAAGGTTCAGAGCCTGCAGATCTAAGCAATCTGACTAAAATCAGAAAAGAAATGACTATTGCAACTCCAACAAAGAGGCTTAACTGCCAACCATCGGCGTCGGATAACAAACCAAATGCAGCGCCCCGATTATGGACTAATACAAATTTTAGAAACGGCAACAAATCTAAGGTCTCTAAATTATTCAAAGCACGAACAATAAGCAATTTAGTGTAAAAATCGAAACTCACTACTACTACAAAAACAACCATGTAAAAAAATAAGTTTTTTCCTTTTTTAGTCATTATTGTTAATGGATTTAAACCAGGATTTGGCGTCAATGATATCTTTTTGAATTTGATTTTGTAACTCCTTTGGATTAGAAAATTTACGCTCATCACGAAGCCAATTACAAAACTCTACCCGTATCCTTTTTTGGTAAACTTCTTCGTCATAATTAAAAAAATGTATTTCTAGAATAAATTTAAGACCTGAGACTGTAGGTCTGGTACCAATATTTGCGATGCCCTCCACCGGTTGATCCATCAATCCTTTTACAAGCACAGCAAATACGCCTCTCAATGGTGTATCGTTTGGCTTTAAATAAATATTTGCCGTTGGAATTCCCCACTGTCGGCCCCGCTGGTCCCCGTACGCCACTCGTCCGCTTATAGAATATCTTCTACCTAGCGAAGCATTTGCGAGGTCTAGATCTTTTTTATCGAGCGCTAATCGAATGCCGGAACTACTTACACGCTCTCCTTTATATTTAAACTCATTTATAACAATAACTTGAAAACCAGCGGTTAATCCCAATTTCCGCAATAAATCTATGGATCCTGATCTGTCTCTTCCGAAACGGAAATCTTTTCCTAATATCAAATATTTGGCCCCAAGTTTTTTTACAAGCAAATTATTAACGAATTGTTCGGGCTGGAGCTTCGCGAAATTCTCATCGAATCTGACGCATAAGACTTTATCAACACCTTCTTTTTCAAATAATTCGATTTTTTCTCGGAAAGTTGTTAAACGCGGCACTGTCTTTTTTTGTAAAAAAAATTCCCACGGATACGGTTCAAAAGTTATTACGATACCAGGCAAATATAATTCAGACGAAAGTGACCTTACTGCCTGAAGAATTGCCTTATGCCCTAAGTGAATGCCATCATAGTTACCGATTGAAATAACCGATCCATTAACATTGGGAATAACGCTATGAGTTCCTCTGATTATTTGCATTCTTCTTGGTAATAAAAATAGGTATCTTTATAATTTTCAATGTCCTAATATGCCCAATCTGGGGCAATTTCATCAATAACATCGCACAAGCTTTGCCTGGTTCTCATGGGATCCGCAGAGTCAACAAAAAATGCTACTCTAATTTCTGGATATACCCAAGACAAATATCCATCACCTGTATGAAATTCAACTTCCCATAAGGAATTCGCCACCAATCCTAATCGGTCCATATATGAGACCCACGTACGCACTATATCTTCATACTCTTTCGCTAAACTTTCCTTTCTCGGATCGCAAGCTAAAAGTCTACGGTAATTAGATTGAATAGGTTGGAGTTTACTATAGGCTCTTTTAGTGAGTGTTTGCACCTCAGGCAGAAGTGCTTGCGCTTCCGATAAGGAGAATAATCTAACCGTTGCAGGGTCCCCAATTTGAGGCACTGAGTACAATTCCATAATGAGGTCTACTATCCTGTGGGTTTACGAATTAGTTTCCAAAAACGAAGTCCAGTGAGGAACAATACTAGCAGATAAATTCCAGCTCCAATTACTATCCATTGTATGATCGATGCTATTCTCCAAAATGTATTAAATTCATTCCAGTTAGTAAGATGGTTGCCAAAATACTCTAAAACAATACCCATTACTAATACTGCTAGCACAATTCGACCCAAATAAGCTAACCATCCTTTCTTCGGCATATAAATTCCTCGTCTCCGTAACCACCAAAACAAAAGTATTGCGTTGATATAAGCAGCAATTGATGTAGAAAGTGCAAGACCCACATGCTGAAATGGCTGAATCAGTGCAAGGCTAAAAACGATATTCACTATAACAGCTATTGCTCCAGCTTTTACTGGTGTTTTAGTGTCCTTTACAGCAAAAAATCCAGGCGCTAGAACCTTAACAAGTATCAAGGCGAAGAGGCCATACGAAAAAGCTACAAGACTCCGTGCTGTCATGACTGTATCGAGTACGTTGAACTCTCCATATTGAAAAAATACCATAATAAGAGGTTCCGCCAATATTCCTAAGCCTACCGAGGCAGGTATAGCAATGAAACATGCTAATCGTAAAGACCAATCTACAGTCTCTGAAAATTCTCTAAAAGCTTTCTTATTGTGATGACCAGCAAGAGCTGGCAGGGTTACTGTCGCTAAAGCAACACCAAAAACTCCTAATGGAAACTCCATTAGTCGATCCGAATAGTAGAGCCAAGATACACTGCCTGTTACTAAAAACGAAGCAAGTACCGTATTAATTAACAAATTCAGCTGTGCAACGGATACCCCAAACAACGCTGGAAGCATGAGAGTGAAGACTTTTTTTACTCCGTCCTGCGGCGCTTTGTCTTTTTCCAAATTGGCACGTATTCTGGGTAAAGGCAATCGACGCTCCATGTGCAAAAATGGTAACTGAAACCCCAATTGAATAAAACCGGCAATCAACACTCCAACACTGAGCGCCACAGTTGGATTTTCAAAAATCGGTATAAAAAAGACTACCGATAAGATAAGACATCCATTTAGTAATGCTGGGGTAATCGCTGGAATACTGAACCGGTCACGTGTATTGAGTATACCTCCCGCCATTGCAACTAATGAGATAAAGAACAAATAGGGAAACGTGTATCTTAATGCGGTAACCGTTGTTTGAAATTTATAGGGATCATTTTGAAAACCTGGTGCTAGAATATTCACAAGTATCGGAGCACCTAAAACGCCCGTTACAGTAACTGCAAGCAGTATCAGAGACAAACGGCCTAATACAAGTTCAAGAAATAGTTTAGCCTTCACATCACCACCCTTAGTTTCGAATTCTGAATAAACGGGTACAAAAGCTGAAGAAAAAGCACCTTCCGCAAAAATTCGACGAAAAAAGTTTGGTATTCTAAAAGCTATAAAAAACGCATCAGCAAACATTCCACCACCTAAAAGTTGTGCAAATGCAATATCTCGACCTAGTCCAGTGATACGAGAAAGGCCTGTCATAGCACTAACCCGCATTGTGAATTGGAAAAGCTTCAAAGACATAAATTTACCTGTCTAAATGTTCAATATAATTCGATTAGGTACCAGCACATTGACATAATGCCCTAAAATCACAATAATCACGACCTCGTTTACAAATTTAAATCAACAAGGAGCAAATTTGGCTAATTCTCCCCAAGCACGAAAACGGGCGCGCCAGGAAAATCGAAGCCGAGAGCGAAATATGGCTCAACGCGCAACGGTTCGAACCCGGATAAAAAAATACCTCAAATTGATTGACAATAATGATATTGAAGCCTCACGGGACGAATATCAAAAAGTCGCATCGCATATCGATGTCGCAGCCCGTAAAGGATTGCATCACCCAAACAAAGCAGCACGCCTCAAGAGCCGTCTTAATACTCGTCTAAGAAATCTTGGCGCCCCCACAGGGTAGTTTTGAATCTAAAACCAGGATTCTATATCAAGTAGGAGATTTTAGTTTTTTGGAGTATTTTTGTGTCAGTTTGACGTAAATAAATCCTCGAACAATAACGATGCGACTCAGCGCAACTTATTTTTCTTTAAACATACCATAATGTCTTCCACCAGGCTGTCACAGCCCTCGCCAGTGTGTGCGGAGATGATATGGATAGGTCCAGTCCAGGTTAGTTGTTTTTTAATCTTCTGAGTAATTATGGCAACTTCTTTCTCCCCAAGAAGATCGCATTTATTCAGTATGAGCCATCTTGGAAGCGCCATCAATTTCTGATCAAAAGATTCGAGCTCATATTCAATTGACTGACAATTTTCTATCACCTCGCTAGCTTCCATAATTCCTATATCTAATATATGAAGGAGTAGGCGCGTCCTCTGTAAATGACGCAGGAATTGAATTCCTAGTCCAGCACCTTTTGCAGCTCCTTTGATTAGGCCAGGAATATCTGCCACCGTAAATCGGTCAAACTGATACTCCACAATACCCAACTGCGGGTGGAGCGTGGTAAAGGGATAACTCCCTATCAGTGGCTTTGCATTTGATATGAAGCTGAGTAAAGTAGATTTACCTGCATTAGGTAACCCCAAAAGCCCAACATCTGCCAAAACTCGTAATTCCAACCGTAGTTCCCTTTCTTCCCCAGGGTACCCAGGTATTGTTTTCCTTGGGGAACGGTTCGTACTTGATTTAAACTGCGCATTCCCCATGCCACCTTGCCCGCCATAAGCCACAGTGACTCTATGGTTATCACTAACCATGTCAGCGATAAAATCATTGGATTCAACGTCAAAAACCAAAGTGCCTGGCGGCACACTTATTTCGTAGTCTGCACCACTGGCTCCTGTGCAATTTTTTCCGGAACCCTGTGCGCCATTTTTTCCTTTAAATTCGCGCGCATAACGAAAGAGGGAAAGATTATTTATTTGGGTATCCACAACTAGCATTACATCACCGCCCTTCCCACCGTTTCCTCCATCAGGCCCGCCTTTTGGGAGAAATTTTTCGCGACGAAAGCTTTGTGATCCATCACCACCACGACCACCCTTTACACTAATTATTGCCTCATCAACAAAATTCACTTGATAAACCTACTGACTTGGTTAACAGTAAATAAAATAAAGCCCCGCTTTTTTGTGGCGGGGCTTTTAGCGTGCTAGATTTTTTAGGTTATACATTTTTATCTACAGTAACCCATTTTCTGCTCTTAGGGCCCTTAATGCTAAACCTAACTTTACCTTCACTCAAAGCGAACAAGGTGTAATCCCGCCCCATTCCGACATTTTCGCCCGGATGAAATTTGGTGCCACGCTGTCGTACTAAAATATTACCCGCACTAACAGATTCACCTGCATAACGCTTAACACCTAAACGTTTAGATTGGGAGTCACGTCCATTTCTTGAACTACCACCAGCTTTTTTGTGTGCCATAACTTACGCCCCTGAAATAAAACACGTTTCAATTATTGACTAATAATATCTGTGATATGAAGCTCAGTAAATCCCTGGCGGTGCCCTTGCTTACGTCGATATTTTTTTCGACGCTTCATCTTAAATATTTCGATCTTTTTTGCCCTACCATGACCCACAACCTGCGCTTTAACGCTAGCTCCTTTTATTAGCGGATCACCTGTTTGTATAGCTTCGTCAGCTGAAAGCAAAAGAATACGATCAAAATTAACAGTTTCACCAATAGAGCACGTGAGTTTTTCAACCTTCAGGTTAGAACCAACGCTCACCCGATACTGTTTTCCACCGGTTTCAAGTACGGCATACATTTTTTACGACTCCTAGATTACACTGGTTCGAGACAACTTTTTAATTAAAATATATAAGCTTCGATCGGAGATTCTATGAAAATCGCAGACATTGGTCAAATTGTCGGCTAAGATAGCCTCTAAAACAAAGTTCTTAAAAAAAGAATAGGTGAAGATTTGTACGCTATTGAACAAAAACGCGCATCAACCCAACAAAAGCTAGTTAGTCTTTCAGAAATTACTAGCCCAGTATCTGAAGATCTAATATCAGTCGAAAGACACATAGTTGAGCAACTATCATCGGATGTAAAAATAATTAAAACAATGGGGGAATATCTGGTATCAGCAGGTGGAAAGAAGCTGCGCCCCATCACCCTTTTACTTGCAACAAAGGCGCTTAACTATCGTGGGACTGATCACATTACGTTAGCAGCCGTAATTGAACTCATCCACACTGCAACCTTAATACACGATGATGTAGTAGACAAATCTCAACTCCGCCGCGGAAAAGAAACTATTAACGAAGTGTGGGGGAACGCTGCAAGTGTCTTGGTGGGAGATTTTGTCTACTCTCGTTCATTTGAAATGATGGTAACTGTAAATCGGCTTAGGGTAATGGAAATTATGGCATCCACTACAAATGCTATAGCTGAAGGAGAAGTAATGCAGTTATACCATGCAAATTTGCCACAAATTGACGAGCAAGCTTACCTTGCTACCATCCAGAGAAAAACTGCGCGCTTGTTTCAAGCAGCAACTCAGCTTGCTGCCATCCTTGCAGGTGCTGATGCCGCATCTGAAGCTGCTCTCATAGCATTTGGCTTTAACATAGGATTAGCATTCCAAATATCTGATGATCTTCTTGACTATAGCCAAAAACCTACCACCATTGGAAAGAACACAGGCGATGATCTAGCTGATGGTAAATGTACTTTGCCTTTAATCCACGCTCTAAAAAACGCTTCCAATTCATCTAAAAAATTAATCAGAACAGCAATCGAAAATGGAGACCGCACCAAATTCAACGATATTCTTGAAATTATTGAATCAACAGGATCGGTTGAGTATGCATCTAAGAGGTCAATTGAATTTGCCGAAACAGCCAAATCTCATCTAGGTATTTTGCCTGATTCTATTTTTCGTAAAGCGCTGTTGGAACTTGCGGATTTTTCTGCTAGACGAATTTATTAAATTAAATCTATTTTTATTTTTTATAGTGCTATCTCAAACAGTCTATCTTTTTATCGATCCAAGCATTAAATTAATTGTCTCGGGGTGTAGCTTAGCCTGGTAAAGCGCTACGTTCGGGACGTAGAGATCGGTGGTTCGAATCCACTCACCCCGACATTATAATTTGTTTCATTACAATCATGAAAAACATCAAATAGTTCTGGTTCTTTACTGTATAAGAAAATAAAATTAGCTACACTTAAACAATGAAATTAGATGACATATCAAGCCCTGAAAAGAATGTTCGGCAAGATCTAGCGGCTTGTTACCGGCTTTTTGTACGCTATGGTTGGACCGATCTTATTTTCACACACCTTAGTGCTCGAGTACCCGGGCAAGCGGATCAATA
>CAYFJI010000006.1:0-46217 GCA_964343365.1 uncultured Acidiferrobacteraceae bacterium | reverse complement strand
ACTAGTTTATCAAGATCAGGTGGTAGTCCGCCAACCACAGTTTGTTCGGGCAAGTTGCAGGCTGAGATACCGCAATAGTGTTTTGCGGCCAAAGTTTCAGCAATGTCTTTTCTAAGTGGTAATGCGAGCATCTCACCTTTGCCATATTTTCCCATTAATTCGCCTCTTTTTTGTACGAGCTTTAGAGCTGTTGCGAAAGTTAGACATTTGGCTGCAACTAGAGCTGAATATTCGCCTAAACTGTGACCAGCTGCTATTTGTGCCGAATACAGCCCATTTGTTTCTATTTCTAAACTTTTGAGACATGCGATTGAATGGGTAAGAAGCGCTGGTTGGGTATAGCGAGTCAAGAAGAGTTTTTTTTCTGGATCACCAAACGAGAGTTTTGCGAGATCGTATTTCAGTATATCGCTAGCCTCTTCATAGGTTTCTCGAACTACTGGAATTTCTAAAAAAATATCTTTGCCCATCCCCGTATATTGCGAACCTTGTCCTGGGAATATAAATAGGAATTTATTCATTTTTTTCGAATATTGTTATATACATTGTTATATTTGGTAATGTTGTTATCATAAAATCAATCATATTTTATATGAGATTAATTATGAAACGTTTAGGTTTTATGACTTTTGATCCCGTTGTCGCATCGTCACATCTATGCAGAGTTGATCCTGTTTTAGGGCGTTGTATAAATAAAGTTGGCCAGTGCCAGCTTATAGTTAGACGAAACCGATCAGTGTTTGAGTACTTGGTAAAGAGTATTGTATATCAGCAATTGTCAGGAAAAGCTGCATCGGCTATTTATATTCGATTTCTTAACAATTTTCCATATCATCGAGTGCACCCAGAGCAGCTTTTATCTTTGAAGTTGCAACAATTTCAGTCGGCAGGTTTGTCTAAGTCAAAAATCAAGGCATTGCAACATTTAGCTAAGGCTTCACTGAGCGGTGATATCCCATCAATATCTAATTTAAAACGCATGCATGATGATGAAATCATTGAAAAATTTATTTCGATATGGGGCATCGGTCGTTGGACAGTCGAAATGCTGCTTATTTTTTATCTTGGTAGATCTGATGTTCTTCCTGTAAATGATCTAGGTATATTGCGAGGTTATCAGAAATTACGCGGCTACTCTGAGCTTCCATCATCGGATAGACTGAAGAGGATAGGAGAGCGTTGGCGGCCCTATCGAACTGTCGCTAGTTGGTATCTATGGCGAAGTCTAGAAGTTTAGAATACTTCACAATATTTTCTGCTAAGTAACAGGGTTATTTATTAGATGTCAATCTATCGTATTTTTTCATCAATTGATCTTTTGTTTCACGATATCCAGGATCTCTCTCTATGCATGCGACCGGACACACCACCACGCATTGAGATTCATTAAAGTGTCCGATGCATTCAGTGCAAAGCGATGGCTCAATCTCATAAATTTCTGCTCCCTGATATATTGCCCCATTGGGACATTCGGGTTCACAGACATCACAGTTAATACACTCGTTAGTAATGCGTAGCGCCATAAGATTACCCCAAGATGCCCGTTTCTTTATTCTAATTTTTCAATTAAGCTTTTTTTGCAATGCTGCTAAAACTGTTGGATGCAGAAATCTTGAAACATCGCCACCTAAAACAGCAATTTCTTTAACGAGTGATGCAGACACAAAGGTATAGTTTTCCGATGGGGTCAAAAATACTGTTTCAATCTGTTCGTAAAGATGCCTGTTCATAGCAGCTAATTGAAATTCGTATTCAAAATCGGTTACAGCCCGTAGTCCGCGGATTACGATATTTGTGTTGGTTTCTTTCATATGGTCGATCAATAGGCCAGAGAATTGTTGGACCTCTATATTTTGAAAATCTGACAACACTTCTTGGGCAAGCACAAGTCTTTCGCTAGCGGAGAAGAATGGATTTTTTGCTGAACTTTCTGCGATTCCAACAATTACGTTATCAAATAAATTTGCTGCACGCTCTGCAAGGTCAATATGTCCATTTGTTATGGGATCAAATGTACCAGGATATATCGCTTTTGTAATCATATCTATTTTTTGAGTAAATTATGGTGATGGTAATTAACTTTGGTCCTTTCTAGCTTATGTACTGATTGTAGCGTTTTTGTTTAGCCTATAGAGGCCATATATAATGTTTCTGTTGCGTTTTTCTTTATGCACATTCCACCGCTTCTTTAGCTGAAATCTATCAATTTTATTGTGTCGTTCAATATATACTAATGCATTGTTGATTACTGAATCCGATTGCTCTAGAACCGATATGATCTGGGGTAGTGAATTCTTTTCGAATGGCGGGTCAAGGAAGATAATATCGTAGCTAGTATTTGATTTTTCCAAAAAATCCATTGCATTTTGACAATAAACATCGATTTGTGTGGAAGCTAAGATTCGACATGTGTGCAGCAACTGTTGAGTAGTAATATGATTATTATCTACCATATGCACTTTGTTGGCGCCTCTGGAGGCAGCCTCAAAGCCTAAAGACCCACTTCCAGCGAACAGGTCCAAACATTTGGAGCCTAAAATTTCTGGTGCTAACCAGTTAAATAAAGTTTCACGAATAGAATCGGCTGTTGGTCGAAGATCTCTTGATCCAGAAAATTGGATTATACGGCTTTTCCAGACACCACCGATTATTCGTAGATTACCCTTTTGGGTTTGCGATTTTTTATCAATCATTAACTTCAGCTATTGGGCGCAAGATGGTACGATTAATGCTGATTTAACCAAAAAAGTAAAGAATATTTTGTTGTGATAGATAATAAAAGTAACTTATTTTCCCGATTGGCGAGAACAAGAAATCTTCTTTCAGAAGGTTTTCAGAATCTTGTGATTAGAACCGGCCAAATTGATGCTAGTCTGTGGGAAGAAATTGAAGATCAGTTGATTATGGCAGATCTAGGCGTCAAAGTTAGTCAAGAAATTGTAGATCGTTTTCGAAAGAATAAGAAGTTAGAACAGGGTATTTCTGGAGATGATCTTCGTCGCGAATTAAGAGAGGATATCGCAAGAATCCTTAATTCGATTAGCACTTCAGAGCCATTGATCCCTAGGAAAGAAACGGCAGTATTGCTTGTGGTCGGCGTAAATGGCGTTGGTAAAACAACTACCGTTGCGAAGTTAGCGCATTGGTTAAAGAGTCGAAATAGAAGTGTGATGTTAGCAGCGTGTGATACCTATCGCGCTGCCGCAATTGAGCAATTAGAAGTTTGGGGGGATCGCCTCAATGTGCCAGTTATATCTCAAGAGCATGGAACAGATCCAGCTGCAGTTGCACATGACGCCTTTGCGTCAGCTCGTTCAAAAAATATTGATGTATTGATTGTGGATTCAGCTGGTCGCCAGCATGTTAATACTGGTTTGATGGATCAATTAGGAAAAATTCAAAGAGTATTAAAGCGTTTAGATGACACTGCACCTCATGAGATCTTTTTAGTTGTTGATGCTGGTAATGGTCAAAATGTTCTTTCTCAAACAAGGGCTTTTAATGATGTGGTAGCGCTGACTGGTATTTGTGTGACTAAACTTGATGGCACGGCGCGAGGAGGGATCATTGTAGCGCTGGCCAAGGAATTTGGCCTACCAGTTCCATTTATAGGAACTGGTGAAGCACTGGAGGATTTAGAGCGTTTCGATCCATTTGAATTTGCAGAAGCATTTTTGCCAATTTTTTGACTATTTTTAGGAGGGTTAAACTTAGGTTAGTTCGTGAAAAATATCGTAAAATACTGATATTAAAACTATTTATTAGAAAAATTATTTTTTAAATAAATTAGCACTCTCCTAGTAAGAGTGCTAAAATAGTGTTACCTAAGAAATGAAAAATACATAAAAATGACTAACCAAGCAACACTTCCAGTCACGCTCGATTTTAACCCGACCCAGGGATTATCTGGATATCTACAGGCGGTGAAAAACGCACCAATGCTATCGCATGAAGAAGAACAGGAGCTCGCGCGTTTGTATAGGGAACAAGAAGATTTAGAGGCTGCACGTCGATTAGTGTTTTCTCATCTTCGTTATGTGGTTTCCATTGCCAGAGGTTTTGTAGGATATGGGCTGCCCCTTGCAGATTTAATTCAGGAAGGTAATATCGGACTTATGAAGGCAGTCAAGCGATATGATCATACTCGCGATGTTCGACTAGTGTCATTTGCAGTGCATTGGATTCGTGCAGAAATTTATGAATATGTTGTTCGAAATTGGCGAATGGTTAAGATTGCAACGACTAAAGCACAGCGTAAACTCTTTTTTAATTTACGCAAGAACAGAACCCGACTCGGATGTATGAAAGATTCTGAAATTCAGGCGCTAGCAACAAAATTAGACGTAGCTCCCAACGTGGTTCGTGAGATGGAATCTAGACTTGATGGGGATGATCTAACATTTGATATCGATCTAGAAGGTGATGAGCGTAGTTCCTGGAGCGCACCACCTGAGTCATTAGCAGATTCTAGAAATGACCCAGGTATTACGGTAATTAGAGATAATGAGGAAAAGTATCAAAGCAGTGAATTATCTACTGCGTTGGATGCTTTAGATGATAGAAGTCGCGACATTATTAAACGACGCTGGCTGGATCAAGATAAACAAAAACCGACATTGGGGATGTTGGCTAAGGAATATGGTGTTTCTGCTGAGCGCATCCGTCAGATTGAAAAAAATGCTTTGGTCGAGATGAGAACATTTTTAGTGGTTTAGGAGAATTGTTTAATGGTCGGTTAAAACCCCATGCGCTAACCCTTTTTTTATCAGCACGTTAGAAAGAGTCATTAAAATTTATGTAAGTAAAAATTCTATTAGCGCCTTTTGGGCATGTAGTCGGTTTTCAGCTTCTTCCCAGACAACGCTTTGCGGTCCATCAATTACTTCTGCGACAACTTCTTTGCCACGATATGCGGGAAGGCAGTGCATAAATAAAGCACTTTCATGAGCCAATTGCATTAGTGATTTAGTGACGGTAAAGTTAGAAAAATCTTGTTCATATTTTTCTTTTGCCCTCTCATATCCCATACTATGCCAAGTGTCTGTAACGACTAAATCAGATCCGGCTACAGCTTTTTCGGGTTTGTGTGTTAGGCTAACTCTATTTTTTGTAACTTCCAAAATATCAGGGTCGGGTCCATGCTCTGGGGGGCAGGCTAGTTGTAAGTCGAAATTAAACTTAACAGCAGCATTCATCCAAGAATGACAAACGTTATTTCCATCACCCACCCAAGAAACCTTAGCATCTCTGATTGACCCTTTTTTTTCGGTGAACGTGAGGACATCAGCGAGTATCTGGCAAGGATGATAACTATTGGACATAGCATTAATTACAGGAATTTTTGAGAATTCGGCCAATGTTACAATTCTGTCATGACTAGATGTTCGCATTACAATGAGGTCGGCCATGCTCGATATTACTCTGGATGTATCAGATAAAGGTTCCCCGCGACTTAATTGGCTATGCTGTGATTCAAGAAACAGCGTATGACCGCCAAATTGAGTAGCGGCTATCTCGAATGATATTCGGGTCCTTGTAGAAACTTTCTCAAACAGCATTACCATTGTCATACCAGACATCAAGGTTCCGAGATCACTTGCTATATGGGTATTCTTGATTACTTGAGCCCGATCAATTAAGTCGATTAGCTCATTAGAGCTTAGATCAAAAAGTGTTAAAAAATGTCGAATACTCATTATTTAGATAATAATCTGCATACTACGGCCTAGAGAAACAGGAATTTAAAATAAAATCTCAGATTTTTTTAACATAAAGCGCTCATATTTTAATGTTAACTACTGTTCAAGCTCAACATCTTTATCAGATTAGTGAATAATAGATTGATATAATTCATCGAAAAATACAAGCTAGGGCAGTTTGCATGAGTCCTTGGGAATAAACATATTTATGAATGAAACATCTAAAGTTGTCCTTGCCTACTCTGGTGGGCTTGATACATCTGTAATCTTGAAATGGTTACAGCTGGAATATGATTGTGAAGTTGTAACTTTTACCGCTGATTTGGGTCAACAAGAAGAAGTTGAGCCGGCTCGAAAAAAGGCTAAAGCCATGGGCGTAAATGAAATATTTGTGGAAGATTTGCGCGATGAGTTTGCTCGTGAATACATTTTTCCTATGTTCCGAGCTAATGCGGTGTATGAAGGTGAGTATTTACTGGGAACATCTATAGCACGTCCGTTAATAGCTAAGTATCTTATAGACATTTCCTATAGGACTGGGGCGAATGCAATTGCACATGGCGCGACAGGTAAAGGGAATGATCAGGTGAGATTTGAATTGAGCGCTTATGCATTAAATCCAGATATAAGGGTTATTGCCCCATGGCGAGAATGGGACCTTAACTCAAGGGAGAAGCTTATTGAGTTTGCAAAACAATATGATATTCCGGTGGAAACTAGAGCAGATGGTAGTTCTCTATACTCAACAGACGCAAACCTTTTGCATATTTCTTACGAAGGTGGGGAGTTAGAGGACCCCGCAAATCCGCCAGAGGATAGTATGTGGCGTTGGACTAAACCCATAGAAGAAACGCCTGATGATAAAGAGACCGTCCAAATAGCCTTCGCTCGAGGAGATCCCGTGGCTTTGAATGGTAGTGAATTAACTCCAGGGGATATGATGACTGCTTTGAACGAGCTAGGATCAAAGCACGGAATTGGAAGAATTGATATCGTAGAAAACCGTTATGTTGGGATGAAATCCCGCGGGTGCTATGAAACACCAGGTGGAACAATCCTTCTAAGGGCTCATCGTGCAATAGAATCAATCACATTAGATCGTGAAGTTGCTCATTTAAAAGATGAGTTAATGCCGAAATATTCATCACTCATTTATAATGGTTATTGGTGGGCACCTGAACGTGTTCTGATGCAGAAGATGATTGATTCATCTCAAGAGTCGGTTAACGGCGTGGTTGAACTTGATTTACATAAGGGTAATATAATAGTCAGAGGTCGAAGTTCCGATACCAATTCTCTTTTTGATGAACGTATAGCGACCTTCGAAGATGATGAGGGTTCATATACTCAAAGTGATGCTGAGGGATTTATTAGTCTCAATGCCTTGCGTCTTCGTGTCGCAGGCCGCAAGAAAGCAAGATAGGCTAATGATTCGCCCTACTTAGAGGATATTTGTTTGCCTGGCCCACGTTTTAAGTTTCTATTTCTTAGCCCAAATTATTGGGCTTATTGGGTGCTCTTGCTTTTAATAGGGATAGCGACACTGTTGCCGAGACGTGTTTCAGGTGTTGTTGGTGCTGGGATAGGGAATTTGTTTCGAATAGGGAATACGAAACGAGCCCGGATTGCAAGAACTAATCTCCAACTTTGCTTTCCCCACTATGATGAAGAAATGCGTGAGAAATTGTTAATCAAACATTTTCATGCTTATGGTAGAGGAATCATCGATCTTGGTTTGGTGTGGTGGGCATCAGAAAAACGTCTTCGGCATTTGATAGATATTAAAGGATTAGAAAGTTGGTTAGAGGTAGCGAAAGCAGGTGAACGAACGATATTGGTTACACCACATACTACCTGCATGGACTTGGGAGGGGTATACCTTTCCAAGTTCTTTCCTATCGTTTCAATGATGAATCGTACTCATAATCTAATGCTTACCTGGATACTACGGAGTGGTCGTGGCCGATTTGGGGCTAGAATATTAATGCGCGATGATGGGATTAGACAGTTTATTCGTTCTCTAGAACAAGGCAGCGCAGGGTATATGATGCCAGATGAAGATCTAGCGCAAGGCCGCACAGTGTTTGCCCCGTTTTTTGGTGTGGAAACATCGACTCTTTCGGTAGTTGGACGCTTATCGAAAATTACCGAAGCAAAAATTTTTCCTACGTTTATCCGTCGGTTAAATACTGGTAGGTATGAGATCGAAATTCAATCATATCTTAGAGAATTTCCCACTGGTGACGATATTAGGGATGCCAAGCGAATTAATGAAGTATTTGAAAATGGGATAGGTGTCAAACCGGAACAGTATCTTTGGACAATTAAATGGTTCAACAACCGGCCAGGAGGTGGTAAATCACCTTATGTATGACTCAAATGAGGATTTAGCATGAGGGTCCTTTTAATAAAACAAACATCGCTAGGCGATGTTCTTCATTCCACAGCCCAAGTGCGAGCAATCCGACAAGAATTTCCAAACTGTCGCATTACTTTATTAACTTCAACAACTGCTCATGATATATACAAATACAATCCGCATCTCAATAAAATTATTCTTTTTGATCGTTATGGCATTAAAAGAAACTGGTTAAACCATCCTATCCAAACCATAAAACATATATTCAGAACTATTCAGGAGGTACGGGTCGAAAAATACGATTTAGCAATCGATCTTCAAGGCCGATGGAAAACTATAATTTTTCTTTGGAGTGCTCGTGCAGAACGGCGTTTAGTTAAAGGCCGATGGTGGTTTGTCGAAAATTTCCACAATCCTAGTATGCATGCTTTAGAGGAAATGAACGGATTAATACAATCAGCAGGTCTGGGTTCAGGTGGCTTTGAGATGGAATTTTTTACATCGAAACGGGAAAGAATTCGAGTAGATCAGCTCATAAATGAAAATCAATTAAATAATCGTAGGTGGATATTATGTTGCCCTATTAGTCGCTGGCCTACTAAGAATTGGCCTCTAGAAAAATTTTTGTTTCTGTTAGAAAAATTGGCGCCTGATATCATGCTTATATTTATGGGAGACTCAATCGATAAAGAGTTTATCTCTAGTGAACTTAAAGTGATCGAGGAAGATCGATTTTTAAATTTGGCTGGTAGTTTGTCGTTGCCGGAGTTTTCTGAATTCGTTTCTCGCGCGCCAGCAATATTGACTATGGATAGTTTTGCGCTGCATGTTGCAGCCGCGAACAATAGGCCAACCGTCGCTCTTTTCGGGCCAACCGATGAATCTAAGATTGGTCCATTCAGCAATAAAACCATTTTTGTACGAGCAAAACAGATTAATTGTACCCGTTGCTATCGCCGAATCAATTGCTCAAAATTCTGTATTCGACATATAAGTCCGGATGACGTATATGAAGCATTACAGCAAGTAACTCAAAATTTTTTCTGATTGCTTCAAATGTTGGTTTCTAAAATTTTTAATTTTAGTTTAATCGTTACTGGCGCCAAAAAGCTGGTGTTATTAAGACGAGTAAAGTATAAAGTTCAAGCCTTCCCATTAACATTGCACTACACAAAATCCATTTAGCTGAATTGTTCAAGCTACCATATGTTTCGGCCACAGAACCAAGTCCAGGCCCTAAATTATTCAGACAAGCAGTAACAGCAGAGAATGCCGTTACCAAGTCGACACCGGTCGCTGTCATAGAAAGTCCAAGAACTATGTAACTGAACACATATAACGCGAGAAAACCCCAAACTGATTCTAGCACTTGCTCTGAAACGGGCTTGCCACCGAGTTTGATGGGAATTAGTGCTTTTGGATGAATTAATAATTCAATTTGGCGACGGCCTTGTTTGTATAAAAGGATACCTCTGATTACCTTCATTCCGCCAGCTGTAGAGCCTGCGCATCCTCCAATAGCACTTGCTAACACTAGCATCGCAGGCAAAAATGTTGGCCACCAATGATAGCCAGAAGTAGTAAAGCCAGTAGTGGTTGCTATAGAGACTACTTGAAAAATTCCATGCCATATAGCGTCGCTTGTTTTTTCAAATGCGTCAGTCAAAATCAGGACGGTTAAAGTGATAATGGTCAAAATAATAAGAATTAGAACGAAAGCTTTAACTTCTGAATCATTTTTATAGGTACTGATACGGCGCGATCGCCATGCTAGAAAATGTAGCGAAAAATTGATCCCCGAAACTATCATAAAGATAGTACTTACTGCATAGATAGCTCTACTATTGAAGTACCCTATACTTTGGTCATGTGTCGAAAAGCCTCCAATGGATACTGTTGAGAAACTATGAGTGACTGCGTCAAAAACATTCATTCCGGCTAACCAGTAGGACAAAGCGCATACTATCGTTAGCCCTAAATAGATGTACCACAACGCCTTGGCGGTTTCTTTAATTCTAGGTGTAAGCTTTGTATCTTTCATCGGTCCAGGAGTTTCAGCCCGATATAATTGCATCCCACCGATGCCAAGCATTGGCATGACTGCGACTGCTAGCACAATAATACCCATTCCACCTAACCATTGAAGTTGTTGTCGGTAATAAAGAATAGAAATTGGTAATGTATCGATTTGATTAAGTACTGTAGCTCCTGTTGTAGTTAGGCCCGACATTGATTCAAAGAACGCATCAGTGACCGACATCATAGGATTTGAGGAAAAAAGAAAGGGTAGAGATCCAAAGCTCGCTAGAACCGTCCAAAAAAGCACAACAATAATAAATCCATCTCGAATTCTTAGTTCTTTTTGGCTTTTACGAGCGAAAAACCATAAACCAAAACCTGTCGCAACTGTAAAAATAAAAGCTAATAGAAATGGGCCTTCATTCCCATCATTAGTAAGGAGAGAAACTGTTGCGGGTAGCAACAGGGAGATACTAAAAAAAGAAAGAAGTATCCCCATGATTTTCATGATGACCAATGGGCGCATGATGTGAATTGTACGAATTTTATTTAGACATAGGTAACTGATACTTGAAACAATGTTTCTACTTGAGGAATATGCCTTTTATCAATGACAAAGATGATGAGGTGATCCTCTGATTGTATTACGACATCTCGAAAAGCAGTTATCACTTCACCATCACGCAGTATAGCACCTAATGTTGTGCCAGGCGGGAATTGAATTTCACCAATCCTTTTTCCAACTACTCGAGAATTTGATCGATCTCCATGTGCAACAATTTCCAGAACCTCAGCTGCACCACGACGGAGTGAGTGTACCGCGACAGTATCGCCTCGCCGAATATGCCTTAAAAGAGTCCCTACTGTAACAACATTCGGAGAGATGGCAATATCCAGTGTTTTACTTTCGACTAAATCAACATAGGCTGATCTATTGACTAGTGCCATTGCACGGCGTGCACCTAGTCGTTTAGATAACATTGCTGATAGGATATTAGTTTCATCTTCATTTGTAATTGAGCAAAATGCTTCAACATTTTCAATATTCTCTTGTGCCATTAAATCTTCATCAGCTGCATTGCCATGAAGAACCACAGTTTGATTCAATAGTTCTGCAATTTGGCGTGCTCGTGTTCGGTCAGACTCAATAATTTTGACTTGGTAGTGTCCTTTTTCTAAAGCTTGAGCCAATCGTAGTCCTATATTACCTGCGCCAGCGAGCATAATCCGTCTTCCTGTTTTTTCTGAGAGACGTAGTTCGCTCATTACTTTACGTATATCATTGCGGTCCGCCACAAAAAAGACTTCGTCATCTGGCTCAATGACTGTATCACCGTGCGGAATGATTGCTTGGTTGTTTCGATATATCGCTGCGACACGGGTTTTGGCTGTTGGAAGATGATCACGGAGTTCGCCTAATTCGTGCCCGATCAGTGGTCCTCCGAAATATGCACGAACACCAATCAACTGAATTTGTCCACCTGCAAAATCAACGACTTGAAGTGCTCCGGGGTATTCAATAAGACGAAAAACCTGTTGTGTAACTATCTCTTCTGGATTGATAATTACATCGATAGGGATTGCTTTGTCGCAAAAAATATCTGGGTGCGATAAGTAGGAGGCTGATCTGACTCTAGCAATCTTTGTGGGTGTGCGAAACAAGCTGTATGCAATCTGACATGCAGCCATATTTACTTCATCTTGACTAGTTACAGCAAGGAGGAGGTCAGCGTCAGCACCCCCAGCTTGCTCTAGAACATTAGGATGTGAGGCAGAGCCTACTATAGTTCTCAGATCCAACCGGTCCTGAAGACCCTCTATTCTTGTTGGATTGCTATCCACTAGGGTTAAATCATTATTTTCTCGGCATAGAATTTCTGCCATCGAAAGACCAACTTGCCCAGCCCCAAGGATAATTATTTTCATTTTCAAAAAAGCTATTATGTCGGTAGATAATCCTGCTTATCTTTGATTGATTTCGGATCAATACCCAGGCTTTTTAGCTTTCTATAGAGGTGGGTTCGTTCCATTCCGGATTTGTTAGCGAGTTCTGTCATATTACCAGCTGCCTTTTCTAGATGATGGATAAAGTAACTTCTTTCAAATTCTTCTCGGGCCTGTCTCAGCGGTTGGTCATAATCAGCACTATATGGTGAAGGTTTATTCTCTTCAATCTTTCCATTTAGGCTATTAATCGCTGCTCGGGTTTCCTGTAAATCTATCTCCTCATTTCGTGCTGCTAACAGAAGCCGTTGCACAACATTTCTTAATTCGCGAACATTTCCCAACCATTCACCATTTCGAATTAAATTAACAGCTGCTGTAGAAAAACGTCGGAATGGCAAATGTTCGCTATCGACTATAATTTTTGAGTAATAATCGACCAATTCAGGTATATCTTCGCGATGTTGCCGCAAAGGGGGAACCCATATCGAAAAATCTGAAAAATATCGATACAGTTTTTCTCGAAAATGGCCAGATATGATTTTTTCCTCCAGATTCTGGTTTGTAATTGCTATAAACCGGATCTTGATTTTTATGGCTTCGTTTCCGCCGAGCCGATAGAAACTTTTGGTTTTTAGGACGTCTAGAAGTTGATCTTGGATTCCCAAGTCAAGGCTACTTATGTCATCTAATACGAGAGTACCATGATTAGTATCTTCCAACACGCCGGGTCGAACGATTCCATTTTTTTCATGACCAAAAAGATTAAGAGCAGCGTTTTGATTTTCCATTGAGGAAATACGAATTTCAGCAAACGGTGCTCCACTAATTAGGCTCGCTTGATGAATAGCTCTGGCGGCGACACTTTTTCCTGATCCAGATTCGCCTGTAATTAATGGCCAGCAATCTGTAGGTGCGACTTTACCAATTTGTCGGCGAAGAGTTTCCATAGCAGAACTGCGACCACATACGACTGAAACTGGTTCTAATCGGTTTCTTAGCAGTAAATTTTGATCTTTTAGATAACGGCTTTCTAAAGCGCGTTCTACAGTCACTAGAAGTTTCGCATGGGAGAGGGGTTTCTCCAGAAAATCATACGCACCAGCTCGCACTGATTCAACTGCAGTTTCCACTGTGCCATGACCAGACATCATCACCACTGGCGGAGAATTTTCTCTTGCTTTCCATTCTTTTAATAGGGTAATACCATCAGCATCAGGCATCCAGATATCGACAAGCACAAGATCGGGTGAGTGTTTGTTATAAATATCCCTAGCAACATCAGCGTTCTCTGCTGTTTCAACCTCTAGACCCTCATCTTTGAGAATCTCTCCAACAACTTGCCGAATATCGGGTTCATCATCAACAATAAGTACAGTTTTTGGTCTCATAAATTTTTCTTAGCCGTTTGTATCAGGCAACGTTAATCTTTTCAGTACTATTGTCAGCTAATAGCTGAATTATAACCGTTGCGCCTTCATTCCTTTGATTTTCCGCGTGAATATTTCCACCCATTTCAGATATTAATCGTCGGCTGATAGCGAGTCCAAGTCCAGTGCCTTTTTCTTTGGTCGTAACATAAGGATCAAAAATTTTTTCCAGTAATTCTGGTGGGAATCCTGGACCATTATCTGAGAATTCAAGTGTTACATATTGTCGTTCCTTTTTTGTAACTGTATACGTTGATATTTTAGCTTGTGGATCATATATGTTTGCTAAACTGTCTTTAGCATTCAATATCAAGTTGTTTAGCACTTGTCTGAGCGCTGCAGGATCAGCGAGCACACTAGGGAGATTATTTTGGAATTGAAAGCTATATTTTATGTGATTTTGTTGTTGTTTGTGCAATTCAACGACATCGCGAATCAATTGATGTAAGTCTATCTTTTTTGTTTTGATTTGAACTGGTTGTGCATATTCAGAGAAAGCATTAACTAAAGCTTTCATGGAGTCAACTTGTTCAATTATAGTTCGTATTGCCCTATCTAGATTTATTTTTTCAGCTTGATCTATTTGATCTAGATATTTACGTCTTATTCTTTCCGCTGATAATTGAATAGGAGTTAGTGGATTTTTTATCTCATGAGCTAGGCGACGTGCTACGTCGCCCCAAGCCGCATCACGCTGCGCTTGAATTAGTTTGCTTGCGTCGTCGAATACTATTACATATCCTGCGCTTTTTCCCTTATAGTCAGGTAATCGCGTACCACTACAAACCAGAGTTTTCCGTCCTTGGCGGTTATGCAAGACAATTTGTTCTTGCCATTCTAATTCATTATTAAATACATGTTTACTAATTACAGAAAAGAAGGGTTCGATAGCTGAAAGTGTTTTAGTTAACGCAGGAATACTTGTTTCTTTATATATCCCGAGATCTGTTTCTAAAATCCGATTAGCTCCACTATTAAATGTCCTGAGGGTACCTTCAGCATCAAACGAAATGACTCCTGATGACAAATGAGTAAGGACTGTATCTAAGTAGGCATGTTGTTCTTCAGCATCTTGACGGGATTTTTGCAGTTCATTTTGTGCACTGCTAATTTGTCGGGTCATGTCATTAAATGATTCAACTAAAACACCTAACTCATCGGAGCTAATAACGGGTAATTGAGTTTGATAATTTCCTCGTGCAACAGCTCGTGTTCCTTCGGCAAGATTACCTAGTGGCGATACCATGCGTCTACTAAGGTAAATGCCGACCCATAAAGCAATTAAGGTAGTTGTAAGAGCCACCATCGATAGGGTTATTATGAAATTTAATTTCAGTGGGTTTCTCATATATTGCAACTTTTCAAAATCTGCAGTGGCAGATTGAATGCTCTCCCCCAATCTGGAATGCCGAAGTGGCAATGGATAAAGCACTTGCAAAAGTCGTAACGGACTTGAGTTAGGTACTGGTACAGCAACTCTTAATTGAAGATTTCCACTTGAAACAGGCTCGATTTTGGCGTAGTCAAGACCTCGCCTGATGGTTTGTAACACTGAGGCATCGGGCGCATCAGGAACGAGAGACCCTATAAGTCCGCTGCTCCATGGTGGCAAAATTCTGCCAGTATTCGAGTGAAGACTAACTTGTATGAATCCTCCATCCTCTCTCAGTTCATCCATTAGTCTTGCCATACCTCCATCCGATCTTGATTGGTCGATGCGATTCGCCGCTGTTCGAACATCCTCGAGTACATCATACTTGATTGTTTCGAGTGATGATCGACCCAGAAGAAGAGCATCGTCTAATGCTTGCTCAATCTTTACATCGAACCATGAATCTATTCCTCTGCTCATCGAATTAACCGCGAAAAAGTAAACGATTATCAAGGGGGTTAGGGTTAACATAGAAAAAGCTCCAGCAAACCGAAGTGTTAATCGAGAACCCATTACTTGGGATCTAAATTCTCGGACTAATTTCCAAATGTTTAAAGTGGTTAGAAGAGCTAGAATTATCACGCCTATTATGTTGAATGATATTAGCGCTAAATAATAATCATCGAAAAGGTCGACATCTTGTGTTGCTAGCGTGAGAAGAAATGAGGCACCTAAGAAGAGTGTAGACAAAAAAATCGTTGGCCCTGGCCCTAAGATTCGTGATGCTATTGAATTATATCCCATTGTCTCCACTCACTGGTTTGCTGCCATTCGGGAAAAAAGAATGTCATCAATCTCAAAGGTTGCGGTAAAGCATTAGTTTTGAGTACAGCTCTAAGACGCGCTATTAGGCGATTATTATCTTGTTCTAGATTCTTTAACTTCTCTGATGACCGAAATCGTGACAAAGAATTTAGAGCTTCTATTAGGGTTGAATAACTTTTCATTTGATTCGATGCTAAATCATTTATCAAGTAACGCCCGGAAAGTGGATGATAGTCAAGAATATATTGATATTGCCAGCTTGATATTACTTGTTTCAAAAGAAAGTTGTTTTGTTTCATTAATTGCATTTCAATTGCTAAAGTTAATGGAATGCCAGCTCTTAGAGCATCGGACGGAGCATTATCTAAACTTAATTCCAGTTGAGCGTCTGTTCGAAGTCTATTTCTTTCTATGACTGAAGTTCCCTTTAAAATGACAAAGTCAGCATATACGGTTGATAGGTTTAAGCATTGGGCTCCAAGCAACCCTAAAAAGAAGATTATTGACTGTAGTTTTTTTATTTGAGTGCCTCGTCAATATCTTCAAGCAGTGATCTTTATGCTCATTATAAGACCAGTTTTGCTCTAATTCGACACGCGTTCAAGCATTGCGTAAAAGAAACCATCTGGGCCACTTGGTTGAGGTAACAGTTGAATTCCAAGATTTGTCACTATACCAGCTTCGGTCTGAACCAATTTAATTTTCGCATCCTGTGTATTGCTCAAAAAACGCTCTATTACTTGATCATTTTCAGGCGGTAAAATAGAGCAGGTAATATATAATAGTCTTCCACCAGGTTGTAGAAGTGGCCATAAAGAAGTAAGCAACGATATTTGTAGCTTAGAAAATTTTAATATATCACTCTTTCTTCGATTTAGCCGAATATCAGGATGGCGTCGAATGACACCAGTGGCAGAACATGGGGCATCGATAATAATAAAGTCAAACAGTTTGCCATTCCACCATCTTTCTGGATGAAGAGCGTCTCCACTGATGACACAGGCATTCAAACCTAAGCGATCAAGATTGTCTTTAATATTGTCAGTTCTTTCAGGTAGATCCAAACAAGTTATAGCTATTGGTGACTTAGCAAATTCTAAAAGGTGGCATGCCTTACCTCCAGGGGCAGAGCACGCATCAAGTATTTTTTTTTCAGACAAATCTCCAGTGAAAAGTGGTGTTAGTTGGGCACCTGTATCTTGTACTGATACATGACCCTCAGCAAATCCTGGAATTTGACTCACTGGAAGAGGCCGCGACAATGTTATTGCTGATGAAATCAAATTTGATTTTAGGGCAGACAAACCAACCAATGAGAGACAATTAAGATAGTCGTTTACCGTATTATTTTTTATATTTACCCTCAACGACATTGGAGGTTTTTCGTTATAGGCTTCTAAAATAGAGATCCAATAATCAGGCCAATAATTTTGAAGCTCTCTGGTGAGCCAAATAGGCATTGAATCACTAATTTTTGATTCTCCTCCAGTTTTGTTATTACGATTTTTTTGATTTCTACGCATTACAGCATTCACTAGTCCACACATATGACTTTTTTTAAGGAGCTTACAACTCTCAACTGTGCTAAAAATTATTGAATAGTCAGGTTCGTTGAGATGATCTAATTGATAAAAACCGCATAGTAATATTGATTCAATAATTTTTTCGTTTTTTTCTAAGGGGTGATGTAGAAGCTTGGCTAGCA
The DNA here is from genome assembly GCA_964343365.1 of uncultured Acidiferrobacteraceae bacterium. Classification (GTDB taxonomy): domain Bacteria; phylum Pseudomonadota; class Gammaproteobacteria; order Arenicellales; family UBA868; genus CAJXWH01. Next base: position 28,864 of record CAYFJI010000006.1, on the reverse strand, counting down.
GCTTTTTGTAGTGAAAGTACCATCGAATTGTCCCCCAGGCTATTTCCTTAATTTCGCCATACGCACCTTCAGGCACCGTGGATAATCTTTTGATGGATGCTTTCGTTAATGATGTTCCTCTTTCACTGACATCAGAAACAATGAGAGAGGCTGTAATACATGTTTTAGGGCTTGGCATGAACTGCATCCTGGAATCGTTCACCTAGATTGATGCTATAACCATTTAGAAATTCTGAAACGTCAATTGGTCTTCGACCAGGTATTTGCACTTGTAGCAAGTCCAAAAAACCATTACCTGTTTGTACTCTAATTTTGTTTTTTTTGATTCCAACAATAGTGCCAGGTAGTTCATGGTTATTTGATCTGCCGTGAGTGGCACGATGCACTATAAGTATCTGCTTACCAAGTATGGTTCTAGCTAATGGTTTTGGATTGAATGCACTAATTTTTCTCGCTAATTCAATAGCTGACTTATTCCAATCAAGCCAGCGCTCATAGTTATTGATCTTATGGGCATACGTAACATATTTTTCCTCTTGTTTTCTGCCTTCAGCCGTTCCTGCCAGTATTTGTGGTAGTTTAGAGATTAAAAGCTGAGCTCCAGCAGTAGCTAGTTTAGTGTGCAGGGAACCGCTAGTATCATCTTTATAGATTGGAATCATTTTCTGAAACAGTAGATCACCGGCATCTAGTTCCGTAGCCATGCTCATCAAAGTAACACCAGTTTGAGAGTCACCAGATTGAATAGCACGCTGAATCGGCGCAGCTCCACGCCAGCGTGGCAAAAGAGATGCATGAATATTGAAACAGCCTTGAATTGGCACGTCTAGCACTTCACTTGGGAGGATTATCCCGTACGATACTACTAAAATTATTTCTGGTTTTAAACTTTTTAGCTTAGACAACTCGCCCGTAAAATTATTCGGTTGAATCACGTCAAGATTGTGTTCTCTAGCGCAAAGCTTTATGGGGCTATAGCTGAATTTTTTACCTCTACCGGTACGTTGGTCGGGTTTTGTATATACAGCCGCAATTTCGTAACCAGCATCTAACAAGGCTACTAGGCTTGGAACCGCGAAATCGGATGTTCCCGCAAAGACTATAGGCAATTTTGAAATTGGTAACTGTTTTGACGGAATGTTAGTAGCTCAGAGGGCGATGGCATGATCCCCAGATTCGTTTCTAGTTTTTAATCGATGATCTTTGGTCAACTGTTTTTTAATCCTAATCTGCTTTAATCTAGTTAAGTAGTCCACAAATACTTTCCCATCTAAATGATCTAGCTCATGCTGAATACAGATTGATAGAATACCATTAGCGGTCATTTCATATTCATGGCCATCTAGATTTAATGCGCTAACAGTGATTTCTTCGGACCTTACAACTGGAGCAATAATGCCCGGAATCGATAAGCATCCTTCTTCTGTTTCAACTTCACCCTGACGTTCTTTTATGATGGGATTAATCAACACCTTTAAATCATTTCGATCTTCTGAACAATCAATTACAACTACTCGTTTGGTGACATTAACCTGTGTTGCTGCCAGTCCGATTCCCGGAGCTAGATACATTGTTTCAGCCATATTTTCAGCTAATTCACGTATATGATCGTCGACAATCTCTACAGGTTGGGCTTTACGCCTCAATCTTGGATCTGGATATAAGAGAATATCTAAAACGCCCATAATTATGATGAAACGTCCAAATTTGTTTGGTTTGTTTTAATCAGTTGATCAAAGCTTAATCTATCGCTACGATGTTTATATATGTGAACCATGCGTCAATTGTAGCGGATTTTTTGACCATCGGGAATTAGGAATTTATTAAATTTGTTTACTAAAAACTGTGAAATAATGAATATAGCCTATTTTTTAGGATTGACGAGTGAGTAACTTTGCCCCATGCTCATATCAGTATGGTTTGAGAAAAAATTAATAGAACGGAAAATAAAGTCTCAAATTTGGTAATGAAAGTGGCGTAAGTTTGCACTTTTTAAGTATAAGTGGATGAATAATAAATATTAGAGAACAAATATCTAGTCTCATGGTATATAGCTCGTTTGTAATAGGAAACACAATAGAAAAAAATTTATGAAAAAGTCACTAGTCATTGTAGAGTCGCCGGCTAAGGCTAAAACAATCAGCAAATATTTAGGCACTAATTTTATAGTTAAATCAAGTGTTGGTCACATTCGTGATCTTCCTGTTGGTGGTCGAAACAAATTAGATTCTAAACAAAGAGCTCAGCAAGCTGCTCTTACTCGACGAATGAATCCGGAGGTTAAAGCAAAATATAAGAAAGAAAAAGCGTATAAAAATCTTGTAAACAACATGGGCGTAGACCCGGAAAATCAATGGACAGCTATGTATGAAGTATTACCGGATAAAGCAAAGATTGTTACTGAACTAAAAAAGATTGCTTCCGATTCGCAGTTAGTTTATTTAGCTACAGATCTTGACCGAGAAGGGGAGGCTATCGCATGGCATTTGATGGAAGTGATTGGCGGAGATGAAGAGCGTTATCGCCGGGTGGTGTTTAATGAAATTACTAAAGATGCTATACAACATGCATTTGAAAAACCAACTGCAATAGATAATCACAAAGTTGAGGCACAACAAACTAGACGTTTTTTGGACAGAATTGTGGGATTTATGATCTCACCTCTGCTTTGGGCCAAGATTGCACGCGGCCTTTCTGCTGGCAGAGTGCAGTCAGTAGCTGTTCGTTTATTGGTAGAGCGGGAACGTGAAATAAAAGCATTCATCCCAAAAGAATACTGGGAGCTATATGCCAATACTCATTTCGATGGGCTTGAGTTACAACTTCAGGTTGTAAAAGAAAATGGAAAAGCATTTAAACCATCTTCGAAAGAAGACATAGATGTTGCGTTAGGATTATTGAAAGCTAGCAGATACGATGTTGCTAAGCGAGACGACCGAGCTACAAAATCAAGACCTAATCCTCCCTTAATTACATCTACTCTGCAGCAATCTTCTAGTGCTCGATTAGGCTTTTCTGTAAAAAAAACTATGATGCTTGCTCAGAGGCTATATGAGTCAGGCTTTATTACCTATATGCGGACGGATTCCACTAATCTGAGCAATGAGTCGATACTAAAGTGTCGTGAATTTATAGAAGAAGAGTACGGCGAAAAGTATTTACCCAAAAAGCCAATCCTATATGCTAGTAAAGCTGGTTCGCAGGAAGCTCACGAAGCGATTCGTCCAACTGATGTGCGTAAACTCTCTTCTGATATAAAAATCGATCAAGATCAGAGCCGCTTGTATAATTTGATTAGGAACTATTTTTTGGCGTGCCAGATGGTCGATGCAGAGTATAAAAGCTCTGTGATTATGGTGACTGCGGGAAACTTTGAATTGAGAGCAAAAGGACGAATTACTCAGTTTGACGGATATACCAGAGTGTTACCCACTACGGGAAAACAAGAAAATTCTGAGCTACCTGATTTTAAAGTCGGCACATCTCTAGAATTAAAACAGTTAGAGCCTTATCAAAGATTTACCAGACCACCTTTAAGATATACAGAAGCCAGTTTAGTTAAGGAGCTCGAAAAGCGTGGAATTGGACGACCTTCGACATACGCAACGATAATTTCTACGATTCAAGATCGCGGCTACGTTACTTCAAAAAACCGGCGTTTTGTGGCAAAAAAAATCGGCGAAATAGTAACTGATCGGTTGACAGAAAATTTTTCTGATTTAATGGATTATGGCTTTACTGCGGAAATGGAGGCGACACTAGACGAAATTGCTGATGGAAAAAAAAGTTGGAAGCTGGTTCTTGACACTTTTTATGTCAATCTAAAGACAAAACTAGATGAAGCTGCTGGAGATGGGGAAGGGAAAACAGCTATTGGTGGAATGCGAGCTAATCTACCTACCGAAACAAATATTGCATGTCCAGAATGTGAACGAAATCTGCAAATTCGAAATGCAGCAACAGGGGTATTTTTAGGATGCTCAGGTTATACCCTGCCCGTTAAAGTCCGATGCACAAAAACGATTAATTTGGTGTCTGGCGATGAGATTGAAGATAGTTTATTTGATGAGGAAATCGAGACTATAAAGCTTATTGAAAAGCGGAGATGTTCAATTTGTCAGAGCGCAATGGAAGAATATTTGATTGATGAGACTCGAAAGCTACATGTCTGTGGAAATAATCCAGATTGTTTTGGGCAGGAAGTTGAATTTGGATTATTTAGATTAAGAGGTTACGATGGGCCTGTACTTGAGTGTGACAAGTGCGCTTCCGATATGCAGTTGCAGACCGGTCGGTTTGGAAAATATTTTCGTTGTACAAATGAAGATTGCAGCAATACTAGAAAATTGCTTAAAAATGGAGAACCAGCACCACCCAAAGCAGATCCAATCCCTATGCCGCACCTATTATGCGAAAAAGTGGATGATTACTATCTTTTGCGTGATGGCGCGTCCGGTATTTTTCTAGCGGCAAGTAAATTTCCAAAAAATAGAGAAACTCGAGCGCCGCTTGTTGAAGAAGTCTGTAGTGTTGAAGATCAGCTTGAGCCAAAATATAAATTTCTCGCAAAAGCTCCAAAAACAGATCCTGATGGAAACAAAACCCAAATTCGATATAGTCGAAAGACTAAGGAACAATATGTATTGAGCGAAGTTAACAAAAAACCGACTGGCTGGACAGCGTTTTTTATAAATGGTAACTGGGTGGAAAAATCTCCAGTTAAATCAAAAGTTAAGACATCAGATTCAAGAGGCAGAAGAAGTAACAGGTCTCTGAATAATTAACGTTTAGTTACATTTTTGTCCAGCGCTAGAATAGATCTTCAAGAGATGGCATTGTGTTCGACATGTTTGCGTCAATTGCTGGCGCTCCTCCTTGAATAAGAGCATGAGGTTCTGTTCCCATTAGGAAAAATTCTTTGTAGCCTTTGGGGTCATCTACTGCGACAGCATCGCCAGTGGTTTGATCTACCCATGCTGTAATTATATTTTCTGGTGGCTCAAGATTTTTCTCAGGTTTTCCATTTAATGCAACTGCCATATATTCTATCCATATTGGTAGCGCAGCACGCGCTCCCGATTCGCGAGCTCCTAAATTTTTTGGTTGATCAAAGCCAACCCAAATGCTCGTAGCAACATCCGGATTGAAACCACTAAACCAGGCATCACGAAAATTATTTGTTGTACCGGTTTTTCCAGCGATGTCGTCGCGGTTTAGCGTGAGAGCCCGACGACCGGTCCCGTTCTGGATTACCCCCTTCATTAGCTCTGTCATCAAGAAAGCATTTTCAGGTGATATCACTCTTTTAGAGTATCGTGGATCGTACAAAACTATGTTACCCGAGCTATCAAGTGGTTGGGTATTTAGTTCGCAATCAGGACATAGCATAGTTCTATTTGCATATTCTACAATTTCACCATTTTGATTTTCTACTCTTGCGATGAAATAGGGTTCAATAAGATGTCCGCCATTCGCGAATACCGCATAAGCACGTACCATCTCCCAGGGAGATATATCAGCGGAACCTAAAGCCAAAGATAAACCATTCGGTAGAGTTTTTTGGTCAAATCCAAATTGTTGTAAGTGTTCGCGTACAAGCGCCGTTTCCATACCACGCACTAGCCGCACTGAAACTAGATTAAGAGATTGTGCTAAAGCCTGACGCAGTCGAGTCGGCCCGAAAACTTTTTTACTATAGTTTTCTGGACGCCAAGTATCTCCCCAAGAATCTTCTACAACTATTGGAGCGCCACTAACCAGAGTGGCTGGCGTAAATCCATTGTCAAGTGCTGCAGAATATATAAATGGTTTTATATTAGATCCAGCTTGTCTTCGAGCTTGTGTCGCACGATTAAATTTTCCAGAGTAAAAATCAAAACCTCCGGTTAATGCTAACAGAGCCCCATCATTTGGATCGATCGATACAATAGCGCCCTGGATTTCTGGTATTTGAGCTAGGTGGATATCGCTATCAGAGGCCTTGATATAGATGATGTCACCAGTCTTTAAATCTTCGATTACATTAAGATTAGCCCATTTCCATCCTAAGGGCCACATAGTTTTCTTTTGTCCTGAGGCAAACAGAACATTCATCGATTCCATTTTGACTTCCAGAATTGTTGCCGCTTTAAGGCCACCAACTAAAGGATACTGGCTTAGAATCTCCCTTATAGATAATTCATTTTCTTCATAAATTTTTATGTGGCCTACAGGGCCAGAATATCCCTGTCGTTGGTCATATGCGATCAAACCATTACGTAATGCATTATTTGCTGCTGATTGATTTTCACTATCTATAGTAGTGTAGACATTATAGCCGGATGTGTATGCGGCTTTACCATAACGGTTTACCATATAAGATCTTGCCATTTCTGCAACATATGATGCTTCAACTTCAATTGGAGCAATATGTCGTGTAGCTTTAATGCCACTATTTTTTGCAGTAATGAATTCTTTTTCGTCAATATATGCAAGATTTCGCATTCGCCCCAAAACGTAATCGCGCCTCAAGCGCGCGGCTTCTGGATTTATCACTGGATTAATTTTGGAGGGAGCTTTTGGAATTCCTGCTAATGTCGCTATCTCGGACAAGGTAAGCTCATCAAGTTCTTTGTTGAAATAGACTGAAGATGCTGCAGAAAAACCATAAGCTCTTTGACCAAGAAAAATTTTATTTAAGTAAAGTTCTAAGATTTTTTCCTTACTAAGTTTTCGTTCCAGTTCGAAAGCAAGCAGAACTTCTTTCAGTTTTCGTGTATAGGTTTTTTCTCTGCGGTCAAGGAAGTAATTTCCCGCAACCTGCATGGTGACTGTGCTGGATCCTTGAACTATATCGCCCGACTGAATGTTAACAATCAGAGCTCTTATGACGCCAAAAAAATCTACTCCATGATGTTCGAAAAATCTGTCATCTTCACCTGCTAAGATAGCATTTATTAGAAGTGCAGGCGTTTCTTCTATTGTAATTGGATTGCGTTTTTGATCACCGAATTCGGCAATGAGACGGCCGTCTATAGTGTATATCCGAAGAGGAATATCGATATTTTTTTGTTTTAGTTCAAGATCAGTAACTGAAGGCAGAGTGGGTAGTATAGAAAAAGCTACGTATCCGCCACCGATACCGCAAAGCAGTAAAATTCCCAAAAAAATCCAGAAAATAGATTTTAGTGCTGTTTTCACTTATATTCTTCTCGGGAAGGCATAGGATATGTTTATTATTTAAGTGTTTTCTATGACTTTAATATACTAGCTATCATTAGCATAAGACTTTTAGTTTAACAGGATAAATTACTTTATCTTTAGTCATTGAGGGATGTAGCAGAAGCTCTATACAAGCGTTATGCAGGGCAGGCGTTTCCTTTTTGCGTTACCATTAATGGTTTGAAGCGTTTCGGGGAGCGTATTTTATAGTTAAACCTGTTTTTCGGAGCGAAAAATTTATCGACTTTGCAATGATTTTTAGCACATTTTGCGGAAAAAGCAGAAAAACTAGGGGGGGTGTTTGGAAGCCCAAATTTGTATATGATTTGTGTTCTATTTTGGGTGTCGTTTTTCCTGCATCTTCCTATTGATCAAGTTGATAGAATTTGATAGTTTGCAATCGCTTCATCTAGGGAGTGGTTGTTTGTCATGATCCGAACAAGCAATATTTATTTAGTTGGCCCAATGGGTGTGGGGAAAACAACAATAGGAAAGTCTTTAGCTAAGACCTTAGGTCTTGAATTTCTTGACACAGATAAAGAAATTGAGACTAGAACTGGTGTATCTATTATGACCATTTTTGACATCGAGGGTGATGTTGGGTTTCGAAAACGGGAAACTCAGGTTATCTCTGAATTGGTAAACCGTCGAGGGGTTGTTTTAGCAACTGGAGGCGGGTCAATCCTGCATATCGAGAATCGGCGTATGCTACGAAATAGTGGTTTAGTCGTATATCTCTATGCAACCTTAGAGATGCAGTTAGAACGAACCAAGAATAGTGAAACTAGACCACTTCTCAGAAACAAAAATAAAAAAAAAGTACTAGAAAAATTGATGAGCGAAAGAGAATCCCTTTATCGCCAAGAAGCTGATATTATCTATGTGACTGGTGATCAGGCTCCTCATATTGCTGCTGAAGAGATTGCGACTAGGGTCCGAAAAAAATGGCAATCCTAAAAGTTAACTTGTTAGATCGTAGTTATCCAATTTATGTTGGTTCAGGCCTTTTGTCTGATCGTGATTTGATTCGACGATTCATTGGTGGAACGGAAGTTATTATAATCAGCGATGAAATTGTTGCAGACCTTTATCTTGAAACCTTGATCGGTCAGTTATCTGGATATAACGTAGTGTCTAAAATCTTACCGGTTGGGGAAGAACAAAAAAATCTTAACACTGTTAGTCTCATACTGGATCTTATGTTGAAAGCTTCTTTTGGACGGTCTGTTACCGTCATTGCTTTAGGAGGAGGAGTTGTAGGTGATATAGCTGGTTTTGTTGCCTCTTGCTTTCAGCGTGGCGTTGACTTTGTTCAAATACCTACCACGATGCTTGCGCAGGTAGATTCATCGGTAGGAGGAAAGACCGGTGTTAACCACCCTCTAGGTAAGAATATGATTGGGGCTTTCCACCAGCCAAAGTGTGTAATTTCAGATATAGATACTATCCGTTCTTTGGAATCCCGACAACTCTCTGCCGGTCTAGCGGAAGTGATCAAATATGGACTAATCCAAGACTTAAAATTTTTTAATTGGTTATCAGATAATATCGAAAGTTTGTTAAATTGTGAAAAACAAACCCTAACTGAAACGATTCTCCAATGTTGTCATATTAAAGCCAATATCGTTGCCTCAGATGAGCGTGAGATTGGTACGCGTGCATTACTGAATTTGGGACATACATTTGGTCATGCCATCGAAACTGAGCTTGCATATACTGATTGGCTACATGGTGAAGCAGTGGCGGTCGGGATTGTAATGGCCGCAAGAATGTCGGAAAAACTCAGATGGTTAAATAATAATGAGGTGAAAAGAATTTGTGATCTATTCGAGCGAGCTAACCTTCCGATAATGCCTCCAAAGCAAATGAATGAAGAGATTTTCATGCGCCACATGTCTCATGATAAGAAGGTCTCAAACGGCAGAATCAGACTGGTACTCATGGAGTCAATTGGTCGAGCAAAACTGGTCTCTGATTATCCAGATGAAGTATTAAGTATCATTTTGCAAGAAAATTGTTAGTTCTTTGGTTGCCTCAATTGAAGCCTTTTTTAATAAGGCCTAAAACTAAAATGCATGTACTAAGGTATTGTTACGCTTAATTTACGGCAAAAAACGATGTCTTGCTGCTAAATCAGAACCTGGATATGTGCGAAATCTCCTTAATGTTCCGGAATTTAGACCAGACTTTGCATCAATTGGTTGAATCCACTAAAGGCTTGTAGCTATACTTAATTTGCCGACGATTGTTATGTGATGGCAGCGGCCCCCGCATAGATGATGCATTGCTATTATTGTTAACATTCTATTTAGATATAGATTGTGTGGCACTAAATACGCAACTGAGTTGTCGAGATCGAGAGGTTTGTCCGGGTCAATTTGATAGTAAATCATAATGAATATGCTTTTGAAGAGATAATCAAACCAAAATGCTTACCAGACCAGAAAGAATAGGTCTTTATGACCCTGCGTTTGAACATGAAAGTTGTGGTGTTGGTTTTGTTGCGCACATTAAGGGAATTAAAAGCCACTCGATAATGGATGATGCCTATAAGGCACTACAAAGTATGGATCATAGAGGCGCGGTTGGTGCAGAAGAAAATACTGGGGATGGTGCAGGTATTTTAACTGCGTTGCCAGATCGTTTTTTGAGGCGTGTTATAGCAGAAGAATCGGGGGAGCTTTTGCCCTCATCGGGTTCTTACGGTACCGGTATAGTATTTCTTCCTCGGGATCCAGCGGAGAAAAAAAAATGTCGTGAAGTCATAGAGCAGATTATATTGGATCAGAATCAGCGAGTAATTTGTTGGCGCCAGGTTCCGGTTCGATCAAATTTTGCCAAGCTAGGTTCAATCGCCGCAGCTTCCGAGCCGCATATGGAGCAGGTAATTGTTGCAGCATCAAGCAAGCTATCGCAGTATGCGTTTGAACGAATTCTTTATATTATCCGGAAACGTGCGACACACCAATTAAGAGCAGATAGCTCGCTAAAACAACGAGACATGTTTTATATTTGTTCGTTATCCAGCATGCTAATTGTGTATAAGGGTATGTTACGAACTTCACAGTTAATGCCTTATTTTTCTGATTTAACTGACCCTGATTATGAAAGCCATCTTGCTATGTTCCATTCAAGATTTTCTACTAATACGTTTCCTAGCTGGGATCGTGCGCAGCCCCAAAGATTGATGGCCCACAACGGCGAGATTAATACTCTGCGCGGTAATTTAAATTGGATGCGGGCTCGCGAAGGCGTGATGGAGAGTGAGACTTTTGGAAGAAACCTAAGAAAATTGTTTCCTATTGTTGAGCCAGATTGCTCAGACTCAGGCAGTTTTGACAATGTCTTAGAATTTTTATTGATGGATGGTAGGGCATTGCCTGAAGCTATGATGACAATGATTCCTGAAGCTTGGCAGAAGCACCATAGTATGGACGAGTCAAAGAAGTCATTTTATGAGTATCAATCGACTTTAATGGAACCGTGGGACGGACCTTCCTCAATTGTTTTTACAGATGGACATTATATTGGAGCCATACTTGATCGAAATGGATTACGTCCCAGCCGATATTACATTACTAACGATGATCGAGTAATTATGGCAAGCGAAGTTGGAGTGCTTCAAATAGAACCCGAAAGAATTATAGAAAAAGGTCGTCTTAAACCGGGACGTATGTTCCTAGTAGATTTCAAAAAGAAAAGATTAGTTCCTGATAGCGAACTAAAAGCAAATCAAGCCAGAGAAAAACCATATAAAGATTGGCTGAAACGGCAACGGATTACCATGCCACAGATCACACGAACCATCGATCTATCGCCTCGCTCAAATACAGAGGGCTTATTGTCTAAATTGCGCGCATTTGGTTACACTCGTGAATCGATTGAACTTATGCTGATCCCACTAGTAACTGATGTCCGTGATCCTGTCGGGTCAATGGGAAATGATTCGGCGCTAGCCTGTCTTACAGGTCAATCACGGTTACTCTATGATTACTTCCGCCAGTTGTTTGCTCAAGTCACGAATCCCGCGATTGATTCAATCAGAGAAGATATTGTTATGTCTTTAGCATGTTATGTAGGTCCAGAAAAAAACATTTTGAATCCAGTGGAGGAGAATTGCCATAGATTGTTAATTGAACATCCTATACTTACTAATCAGGAGCTATATTCTATTCGAGAAATGCAGCATGGTGATTGGCGTACTTCAATAATTGATATCACTTTCGATCGTGAATTTGACTCTAAAGACCTCTTAAAGATACTTAAGAAAATCTGCGCTGATGCCGAATCCGCAGTAGATTCGGGGTACAGTATTGTTATTCTTTCAGATCGTAATATTGAAGCTGACAGACCTGCAGTAAGTATGCTGTTGGCCGCAAGTTCGGTTCATCAGCATTTGGTTAGAAAAGCAAAAAGAACACAAGTTGGTCTAGTTGTTGAGACTGGTGAAGCTAGCGAAGTACATCACCATTCATTGTTGATCGGATATGGTGTTGATGCGATAAATCCATATTTGGCGTATGAAGCGCTTTGGCATGTACAGCAAGAAAATAGAATACCAGATCACTTACATGATGAATCTTCAGTAGTGACCGCATATCGAAAAGGCGTTGCAAAAGGACTTCTTAAGGTCATGGGAAAAATGGGCATTTCCACTTTACAGTCTTACAAGGGCGCACAAATTTTTGAGGCAGTTGGTATAAAGGATGAAGTAATTGACTATTCTTTTACTCATACGGCTAGTAGAATCCAAGGTATAGGTTTTGATGTAATCGCTGACGAAACAATACGGCGACACGAGCTAGGATATCCGCGCGAATCTACTTTATCGAAAACATTCCTTCCAAATCCTGGTGAATATCACTGGAGGCCAGGCGGGCGAAAGCATGGATGGGATCCAGAAACAATTTCGACTCTCCAAACAGCGGCGGTACAAAACAATAGAGAACTAAGAAAGCCGATGCTCAACGTTCAGAATTTAAGAAAAAAGGAAGTCGGAAATTTACGGGATTTAATGAGCTTTTGTTCGGACAAAATAAATGGGGTTGAGCTTAGTGAAGTTGAGCCTGCTTCTAATATTGTGAAAAGATTCTGCACAGGAGCAATGAGTTTTGGTTCTATATCGTCAGAGGCTCATGAAACGTTAGCAATTGCTATGAATCGGTTAGGAGGTAAAAGCAATACTGGCGAGGGCGGAGAGGATCCTAAAAGGTTTGAAGTTATGAATAATGGAGATTCAAAACGATCTGCTATCAAACAAGTTGCATCGGGACGTTTTGGTGTTACGGCATGGTATCTTACCAATGCGGATGAAATACAGATAAAGATTTCGCAAGGCGCTAAACCTGGTGAAGGAGGGGAATTGCCGGGTTCAAAAGTAGATGAGACCATAGCTAAAGTTAGATATTCAATACCGGGAGTGGGGCTAATTAGCCCGCCACCACATCATGATATCTATTCCATTGAGGATCTAGCGCAGTTGATTTACGATTTAAAAAATGCTAATCCTCTGGCAAGAATAAGTGTCAAGCTTGTCTCTGAGGTAGGTGTCGGCACTATAGCAGCTGGTGTTGTTAAGGCGCATGCTGACCAAATCGTGATTTCCGGAGATAGTGGTGGTACGGGAGCATCTCCATTAACCAGCATCAAGCATGCAGGACTGCCATGGGAGCTTGGAATTGCAGAAACGCATCAAACTTTGGTTATGAATGATTTACGAAGTCGGGTGGTGTTGCAGACTGATGGCGGCATGAAAACGGGCCGGGATGTTGTTATAGCAGCTCTTTTGGGGGCTGAGGAAATTGGATTTTCTACGGCGCCATTGATCGCGCTTGGTTGCATAATGATGAGAAAGTGTCACCTTAATACATGTCCGGTGGGTATTGCTACCCAAGATCCTGTGTTGCGCAAGAAATTTCATGGTAAGCCGGAGCATGTCGTTAGCTATTTTTTCCAAGTAGCTGAAGAAGTAAGAGAAATTATGGCAGGTTTAGGTTTTGTTTCTTTTCAAGATATGATTGGTAGATCAGACCTTCTAAAGTCTGATACCAGCGTCAATAATTCTAAAGTTGAAGGATTAGACTTGCGCGCTATTCTTCAACCTGCAAAAAATCCCTATCATGATGTTGGAGTCTCCAAGCAAATTGATCAACAGCATGGATTAGAAAATATTATTGACAAGACATATTTGATTAAATTATCGAAACCAGCATTGGAAAGTGACAAAGCTGTGCACATTGAGTTACCAATCACCAATACAGATAGAACTGTTGGCACGATGCTCAGCCATGAAATTGTCAAAAAACGAGGTGAAGAAGGTTTGCCCGATGATACCATTCATGTAAGGTTTAATGGTTCGGCCGGTCAGAGCTTTGGTGCATGGCTAGCGCATGGAGTCACATTAGAGCTTGAAGGTGATGCAAACGATTATGTGGGTAAGGGACTATCTGGGGGAAAATTAGTTGTATACCCGCCTAAGGTTAGCGAGTTTTGCGCCGAAGAGAACATTATTGTAGGTAATGTTGTTTTATACGGGGCAACCAGTGGTTCAGCATTTTTTCGAGGCATGGCTGCTGAGCGATTCTGTATTCGAAATAGCGGCGCAACAGCAGTCGTTGAAGGTTTGGGTGATCATGGTTGTGAATATATGACTGGCGGTACTGTAGTGATATTAGGACCTATTGGTAGGAATTTTGGCGCAGGTATGTCCGGTGGCGTAGCTTATGTTTATGGTGCAAAGAGAGACGCTTTTTTAGATAACTTTAATACAGAGATGATAGTTTTAGAACCTGTTTTAGAGACAGATTCCGATGTAGAGAAGCTTAAGGATATAATTCAGCAGCATTTTGATTCAACAAAATCCTCCGTAGCAATCCAGATTTTAGAAAACTGGATGACGGAGATCACTCAATTTATGAGAGTTATTCCTAGTGAATATAAGGAGATACTTTCTATTAAACAAAATCATAGTGACTGATTAACTTATGGGTAAACCAAAAGGATTTATGGAACTTAGTCGTGAAACGGTGCCCTACCGCGATCCGTTGATTCGACAAAAAGATTTTAAAGATATCTCTACTGCTCCCCTGCCATCACACATGGAAGATCAGGGTGCGAGGTGCATGGACTGCGGAGTTCCATTTTGCCAGTCTGAACATGGGTGTCCAATCGATAATCTTATTCCAGAATGGAACCATTTGGTATATCGAGGCGATTGGTATCAGGCTTTGTTACGCCTTGAAGAAACTAATAATTTTCCTGAATTTACAGGAAAAGTATGTCCAGCGCCGTGCGAGGGAGCTTGTGTTCTTGGAATTACCGATCCTCCAGTGACCATTAAAAATATTGAAAATGCTGTCGTCGATCGAGGATTTCAAGAGGGCTGGATCCAGCCAAAAAAACCACTAATTCGTACTGGAAAGAAAATTGCAATAGTCGGATCGGGCCCAGCTGGATTAACTGCGGCCGATGAATTAAACAAGCTAGGACACAGTGTTACTGTTTTCGAAAGAGCTGATCGTATTGGAGGTTTACTGACCTATGGTATCCCTAATATGAAACTCCAACAAGACGTGATTGATCGTCGCGTCGATCTCTTAAGGCAAGCTGGTGTTGAATTTATTACCCATACGAATGTTGGAAAAAAAATAATTTATTCGAAAGATCATTTGTTGAGCATTCTAAAAGATAGCGGAGTCAGAGTTAACAGTTTGCCTATAGAAGAAGTGCGTTCTAAATACGATGCATTGTTATTAACTACAGGCGCTACAGTGCCGCGAGATCTCCCAATCCAAGGAAGATCATTCGATGGCATTCACTTCGCAATGGATTATTTGACTCGCAGCACCAGAGATATGTTAGATGGAAAAGCGTTATCTCTATCAGCGAAAGGGCGAAGAGTTATTGTTATTGGAGGAGGAGATACGGGAGCTGATTGTATCGGCACTGCTCTGAGGCAAGGATGCAGAAGTGTTGTCAATTTTGAATTATTAGGGGAACCTCCATTAGATAGAGAATCTAACAATCCTTGGCCAAAATGGCCATTAATCTTTAGACAAGAGTATTCACATATAGAAGCGAAGGCTAGCTCAGGAGCAGATCCACGTTCTTATTGTGTGTTATCAAAAGAATTCATAGGAAATGATCAGGGACGAGTTAAGGGAATACGAACTATCCGTATAGATTGGAATAATCCAACGGATGATGCCCCATTCAGCGAGATAGCCGGATCTGAAGAAATTTGGGATTGCGATATGGTTTTATTATCTATGGGATTTATCGGACCTGAACACGCAATATCTGACGATTTACAGTTGGAATATGATCAACGTACAAATTATCGCACTCATGTTGAGAGTTATGAATCTAATCAGACAGGTGTTTTTGTGGCTGGTGATTGTCGAAGAGGTCAATCACTTGTGGTATGGGCGATAAATGAAGGTCGTGGAGCTTCAAGATATATCGATGGGTATGTCCAAGGGTTAAATTGAAAGGATAAAAAACTTTAATTATATGACGAATATAGTCCCACCCAATGAAAGACTTATTGTGGCTCTTGATGTGCCATCTATCAAGGAAGCAAGACATCTTGTAGATCTACTGGGGGAAACAGTCTGTTTCTATAAAGTAGGTTTAGAACTATTTCTTAGTGGTGATGTCTTTAAATTTTTAGATTGGTTAAGCGAAAAAAATAAAAAGATATTTGTAGATTTGAAATTTTTTGATGTGCCTGCGACCGTAGCTCGAGCAATGCAGCAACTTCAAGGTTTAAATATTACTTTTGCTACAGTGCATGGAAATGATTCGATGTTGCAGGCGGCGACGGAAGTAACGAGTGATGTTGGAGTTCTGGCTGTTACTGCGCTTACTAGCCTTGATCGCGGGGATTTAGATGATTTAGGCTTTGAATGTGATTTAAATGATCTAGTTTGTTCTCGTGCAAGACGGGCCGTAGAACATGGCTGTGTTGGTGTCGTTGCTTCTGGGCAAGAAACAAATATTATTCGACAGCATTTGAATAGAGATTTAATAATAGTTGTGCCGGGTATTAGGCCTATTGATAACAAGGATGATCAAAAGCGTACTGTTACTGTCAGTCACGCGTTTTATGATGGTGCTGACTATATTGTAGTTGGTCGACCTATACGAGATTCAAAAAATCCATCTAAGTCGGCAGCAAGCATTCAGAGAGAGATAGAAAGTACTGTTAATTTAAGAATCAAGAAAGAAACTAAAGAGTAAAAAATTTAGTAGAATCGCTAAACAGCGTTGGCTAAAATTAATCTGGCACTGGAACTGTGTAGTTGAGCCCAAGACGCCCCCCGTCTGCATAAATACATTCACCTGTAATATAAGAAGAATCATCCGAAGCTAAGAACAACGCAACGTTTGCGATTTCTTCAACGGTGCCACATCTTTCCATAGGTGTTCTAGATAGAATCGCATGTCGTTTTTCTTCGTCTGACATGATCTGTTTTAGCATATCGGTCATTATGCTTCCTGGACCAATCGCATTGACTCTAACACCATGCTTCGCAAGACCAACAGCCATAACCCTTGTTAATTGATCCAAACCACCCTTTGAGACGTTATAAGGCAAAATAGTTGGAATTGTCATTACACCATTAACAGAAGATAGATTTACGATGCTACCGTGTCCTGCTTCAACCATATGGCGTGCGGTTGCTTGGCTAAGTAAAAAAGCTCCTTTTAGATTGACGGCAATTACGCTATCAAAATCTTCTTCACTGATTTCTAATATCTCACCACTACGGAGTATCGCTGCATTATTTACACAAATATCGATTTTTCCATATGCATCAAATATCATTTCAACGGTGTTGTCTACTTCTATTTTTTTTGATACATCACAGATAAAGAATTCAGCATTTCTTATTTTCGATGCATTTTTAGTCCCAACGGCCTCATTAACGTCTAAAAGCATTACTCGCGCCCCTTCCGTTGCGAATAAATTAGCAATAGCTAGTCCTATCCCCTGCGCAGCACCGCTAATAACAGCAACTTGGTTTTGTAGCTTCATATATGATTTTTCCTATACAAGTAGATGTTTGCTCTCCAAGGATACACGAATGAATGCCTAATATAGTAATTTGGTTAAGTGTTAATGTGCAATAGGATTGTGACGCAGTACAATGAAACTGTTATATAGTAATTGATCAGCTATCTACTGAGAAATAGAATATGAAATTGAGAGATATTGCGAAAACTATTGGTGGATATTGTAAGGGTGATGCAGATGTCGAGATTGATAGTCTGGCTCCTATACGCGGCGCTAGACCCAATCAGTTGACATTTGTTGCTAATTCGAGATTTCTCTCGCAATTAACCGAAAGCGATGCTGGTGCGGTTATTTTGAGGAAAAGTGACATTAACGCATGGGCTGGGCCAGCGATTATATGTGTCGATCCATATGTTGCGTATGCGCGAGCTGCTCAATTATTTCATCGTACCCCTTTGCCGGCAGTTGGTATACATTCAACTGCAGTTGTCGCATCGAATGCTAACATTGACCAATCTGTTTCTATAGGCGCTAACAGTATAATTGAAAATGGTGTTCATCTTGGGTCGGGTGTAGTAGTAGGGCCGGGTTGTGTTATCTCTGAAGGTTCTTCAATTGGTCGGGAGACACGTCTCTTTGCAAATACCGTGATTTATCACGATGTATCAATTGGTGAACGCTGCATCGTGCAAAGTGGTGCGGTTTTAGGTAGTGATGGTTTCGGTAATGCCTGGAAAGAAGAAAAGTGGATTCGAATACCGCAATTAGGTAGCTTGATTATTGGGGATGATGTGCAAGTCGGAGCTAACACAACTATCGATCGCGGGAGTCTTGGTGATACCAAAATAGGTAACGGAGTAGTAATTGATAATTTGGTACAAATTGCTCATAACTGTGAGATTGGGGATCATACAGGAATCGCAGGTTGTGTTGGTATCGCTGGTAGTGTGGTTATTGGTAGAAATTGCACTTTAGCTGGTGGAGTTGGGGTTGCCGACAATATCACAATTGTCGACAATGTACATATTACGACAATGACTTCGGTCACCTCATCTATTACGTTGCCTGGCACGTTTTCATCTGGAACTGGTTTGATGCCTAGTCAACCTTGGAAGCGAAGCATTGTCAGGTTTCGCCAGCTTGACAATATAGTGCGCCGTTTAAGATCGCTTGAGCGTAGGATCGATAAATAATTGTTTATGCAATTGATTTCCATTGGCGGAGCTGAGTGTCAAATATTTGGCAGGGAGTAAAGTTTTTTTTGTAATTCATTTTCGGTGAGTCCTTGATCCAGTAACCAAGGTAAAGCCACAGACATTCCATCTCGCGACAGAGTTCAATTTCATAGAGAATAGCGAGTATTCCTAGGCTTCTTGTCAATTCATTAGGTTCGTAAAATGTGTAAACTGCAGAGAGTCCATTTGATACGTGATCGATTATTGAAACTCCCACTAAACGACCATTTATACGCATTTCAATCAGAAATGTATTAATGCTTGAGTGAATCAAAAATTTTTGGTAATTAGCGGGATCAGGGTTATCCATTCCGCAATCTTTATGCCTAGCTTTTTGGTATTTATAATACAAATTAAAATGTTCTTGGCGATAGGTAGCTGGATATAATTGAAAATCAACATCGCTGTTTTTTTTCTTGACACGCCTTTGAGAGCGACTAATTATGAAATCGTTTATCACAACTCTAATTGATTGGCACTCAATGCAGGCCGGGCAGCTGGGCCGGTAATAAATTTCTCCATTGCGACGAAATCCATAACGAATTAGCTTGTCATATACCGACTGATTAGGGAAATCTGTTGAATCTCCGAAAATATTTGCAGCAGTTTTCTCACTCAAATAAGGGCATGGGTACGGCGAAGATTGGTATAGCTTTAGTTTTCTTTTTTGTTTCACAATAAATCTTTTGCCATTGCATTTAAATTCCATTTGTCTGAAAAAGTAGATACCACGATATTTTTTTTTATTTCTGATAAAAAATTATTCCTACTAATATTTTTCGCACCAAGGGATAATAAATGGGGAGACACAATTTGACAGTCAATTAATGAGAATTCCAATTTTTGCAAAAGCCAGTCAAGCCCAATTAATGCAATCTTAGAAGCATTACTCTCTTTGAAGAACATGCTTTCACCAAAAAAAATTTTCCCGAGCGCGATACCATA
Source organism: uncultured Acidiferrobacteraceae bacterium (assembly GCA_964343365.1). GTDB lineage: Bacteria > Pseudomonadota > Gammaproteobacteria > Arenicellales > UBA868 > CAJXWH01. The sequence continues at coordinate 9,466 of CAYFJI010000006.1, read as the reverse complement.
AAGACCACCTACCAATAGGTCTTCAGTCCAGACTTCGACTGAATGCCCATAACCTATTCTATAGAGATCACAATAGGCATTATGCATATCTTGAGTGATCCATGTTCCGCTCCCCTTATGTCTTGGTTTTGCGCATTCTTTTACCACTTCTTTAAAACATCTATCCATTGTAATTGTGAAATTACTATGTTTAATTTTTTTCCTAAGGCTTCTTGAGATCTTTAGGCTACCTGGAAAAAGAACCGGGCGAGGATCAGGACACCACCACATAATTGGCTGATCTTCCGAATACCATGGAAAAATACCGTTTGAATAAGCTGTAAGCAGACACTCTTGGCTAAGATTGCCTCCAACAGCTAGTAATCCATCAGGAGTCGCGTTATTTTGATCGGGAAATTGATACCTTGTTTGTTTATCGTTAGAAAAACCAAATACTTGAGATCGCATAAGTTTCCGTCCTTAGTAGTAAAAAACCATTTTAAATCGATTAATTAAAGACTCTTCTTGTATGGTGAGTGATTTTCAAGAATGGCTTGATATTCCGCTACATTGGTTGTTTCTGATTGACTATATTTTTTTATTGCATTGAAGAATTCAGGATGTTTTATCCAGTGCATAGACGAAACAATAATTGGCATTAGACCTCTGTTTAGTTTGTGTTCTCCTTGAGCGCCAGCCTCAAATCGGGTTAGTTTGTTGTTAATACTATATTCTATTGGTTGATAAAAGCATGTTTCGAAATGTAGATTCCGAATTTTATCAGTTGATCCCCAATAACGACCGAATAATGCGTGTTTGCCTGATAGAAAAAATGCTGCAGCTATATTCTGATCTCTTTTTTTAGCAATTAAAAGCCGAATTTGTTTTGGCATAGTTTGAGCTAGAAGTTCAAAAAATGCTGAATTTAAATAACTAATGGCACTGTATCCTTTGATGGTACTCTGATAGCACGAAAAAAATAAAGACCAGTCATTTTCTGTAGCGGTCTCCCCAGTAAGCCATCTAAATGTAATGCCGTCGTTTTTTATACTACTACGTTCTTTCAAAATATTTTTTCTCTTTTTTGAACTTAAAACGCTCAAAAAGTCATCGAAGTCGCTGTAACCCTCATTCCGCCAATGGAATTGATTTGCATTTCTTTTGATAAATCCTATCTGGTTTAAGTGTAGATGGTCTTCGGAACTGGTGAAAAGAAAATGAGTGGAAGAAGCTGATTTTAGGTTCGCCAATTTTTGTGTCGCTTTTGCCAATTTTAATTCGACAGGCTGACAATTAATATCAGGATGAGTTAGGATTCGCTTTCCAGATATCGGCGTAAATGGTATCGTTATTATTACCTTAGGGTAGTAAGGGATACCCATACGTTGATAGGCGTGGGCCCAATCCCAGTCAAAGATGTATTCCCCGTAGGAGTGATATTTAAGGTAACATGGTGCTGCTGTGATTAATTTTCCGTTATCATACATACCAAGATGATGTGGATCCCAACCAGTTTCTCGTGCAACACAACCTGATTTTTCTAATGCAGATAGAAACTCGTACCGTAAAGCAGGTGAATCTGAGGGAACTAATGAATTCCACTCGGATGAATCAATCTCATCGAGCGACTTGTGTATTGTTACATCAGCAGGAAAGCCTTTATTATTGCTCTTCATTTTGTAATAGGGCGAGTATTTTTTTTCTTTGTTTTTTGGAGATATTTTTTTATGGATAGATTCACTATCGTATTAGCACAAGTGAATGTTGTTGTTGGGGATATTAGTGGAAATGCTACTCGTATAATTGATATTTGTTCTAAAGCTAAAGCCAAATTCGATTCGGAATTTGTGGTTTTCCCAGAGCTCGCATTAACAGGTTATCCGCCAGAAGATTTGTTGCTTCGAGATGATTTTATCCGAAAAGTTCAAGAGGAATTGACTCGTATTAGTAATGAAATTGTAACAACCGCAATTGTAGGTCATCCACACCGAAGTGCTGATGCATTGTATAACGCAGCATCTGTTGTAGGTCGCGGTAAATTATTGGCAAGATATTACAAGCGACATCTCCCGAACTATAGCGTATTTGACGAAAAAAGATACTTTAATTCTGGAGAAATTCCCTGTGTATTCAAGTTTGATGGTCTAAATATAGGATTGACGATTTGCGAAGATATTTGGCATGAGGGACCAGTTGAAGACAGTGTACAAGCAGGCGCAAATATCTTAGTGAACATTAATGCTTCTCCTTATCATGTTGAAAAAGCAAATGATAGGGAAGTAAATGTTGTCTCTGCCAAAGCAAAACGGAGTAATCTGCCTATTGTCTATCTTAATATGGTTGGGGGTCAGGATGAATTGGTATTCGATGGTGGTTCTTTTGTTTCAGACCACCTTGGAAATATTAGCCATAGAGCAAGATCATTCGATGAGGAGATCTTCAAAGTTTGTTTCAATAGCCAGTTAATTCCTGTAAAAGGCAATATCACTCCTATGTTAGGTTCTGATGCTAGTATCTATAAGGCTCTTTTAACTGGGGTGCGCGATTATGTCCACAAGAATCGATTTAAAGGCGCTATTGTTGGATTGTCAGGAGGTATCGATTCTGCACTTACTCTCGCAATCGCAGTTGATGCGCTTGGTGCTGGGAATGTTGAAGCCATAATGATGCCATCCCGATATACAAGATCAATCAGCAAAGATGATGCTATGCTAGAAGCGCTAAATCTGAGTGTTAGGTATCGGATTATAGAGATAGATGATTTATTCGATTTTTTCATCCAGAAACTAAGACCAGTGTTCGATGGGCTTAAGGAAGACGCTACTGAAGAAAACATTCAAGCTCGAATTCGAGCTACTTTATTGATGGCGGTATCAAACAAAACGGGTTCAATAGTTTTGACTACGGGCAATAAGAGTGAAATTGCAGTTGGATATTCCACTCTGTATGGTGACATGGCTGGGGGTTTTTCACCGATTAAAGATATACCCAAGATACTTGTTTATGAACTTGCTAAATATCGTAATAAGTTAAGCTCTGTTATTCCTGAACGAGTGTTTTCTCGCGCTCCATCAGCAGAGCTTGCTCCCGACCAGGAGGATCAGCAAACTTTACCTGACTACAAAATCCTAGATGCTATTCTTGAACTGTATGTAGAGAGTGATAAAACAATCGAAGATATAGTTGCAGCAGGATTTGACAAAGAAACTGTGGAAGATATTGTTTTGAGAGTAAATAAAAATGAATATAAAAGAAGGCAGTCAGCTCCAGGGGTACGCATCAGCAAAAGAGCTTTTGGTCGAGATCGACGTTATCCTATTACATCATTTTTTGTTTGAAGGTATGAAATCTATTTAAGCCTAAGCGATAGCAAGCCAATAGGTATTTTTTCTATTTTTTGTATTAGTTATCTTTTGGGAGATAAAAACTATTCGGATAATTTGTTTCGATTATTCGTTTAGTATCGAAATATAAATCCATAAGTTTCATTTTTTCATATGCGAGCAGCATCAAACCTAAACTATCTTCGATAGCGGCTGTTTCTGGATAATTCTCGATAACATGTTTTGCGCGAGCTAAGGCTGCAATATATGCACCCAGATCGAAATAATATTTTCCCACCGCGATTTCATGGCCAGCAATTATTTCCAATAAGTCACGCATTCTCTCTTGCGCGTCGGCCACATAGGAGCTTTCAGGGTATTTGATCATGAAGTCATTTAGCGCTTCAAATGAATGGGTCGCAGGCGTTATGTCCAGCTTAATTAAACTTACTCCAGATATTTCCTTAAATAGGGACGTCGAGGTATCAAACATTGCTAAAGCTCTGAAAAAGTAAGCGTAATCTGCTTGAGGATGAGTTGGATAGAGAAAAATGAAGTCATTCGCCGTAGATATTGCAAGCTCTGATTGCCCACTCTTGTAATAGGCATAGATAAGTTCTAATTTTGATTGTTCAGCATATGCTCCATAGGGATGCCGACGTTCAAGTGTATAGTAATACTTAATAGCGGTATCCCAATCTTTAGCCTCTAAATGTTGGCGAGCCTCGCGATGAATTTCCTCCGCAGTCCAATTAATCTCTTTTTCAGTGGTTGTACAACCAATCGAAAGGGTAGAAGCGAACAACCATAAGAGTTTTGTAAATTTGTGCAATTAGAGTAGAGTTAAATATTAGTGAAGGTAAATTATACTGTGATATCTAAAGAGTTGTCTCAAAACAGGCATACATATGAAAGAGACAAAAATTAGGGAAGCTGTTGTGCCAGGAGACTATATTGGGTGGCGATTAGATAAAGTCTTACCCATTTTATTTGAGCCATATTCACGCACTCAACTTCAAGAATGGCTACAGGCCGGAAGATTGATGATAGACGGTGAAATACCATCGAAACGGCAGGTCGTGGAGGGAGGTGAGCGTATTTTTTTGAGTATTCCCGTTGTTACTAATCAGAATTGGCAATCCCAATATTTACCACTAAACATTATCTATAAAGATCAGGATATTGTGATAATTGACAAACCAGCGGGGTTAGTGGTGCATCCTGGCTCTGGAAACCCAGACTCTACCTTAGCAAATGCAATATTACATTATTTTCCAGAAAATCAGTTTTTGATTCGTGCAGGTATTGTGCATCGTTTGGACAAAGGGACAACTGGGCTTCTTGTTGTAGCTAGGAGTGAAGTTGCCCGCCAAAGACTTATCAAGGATTTAGAATCAAGGATTATCAAGCGCCAATATTTAGCTTTAGTCTATGGCGTGCCAATAGCGGGACGAACCCTGGATAGTTCAATTGGTCGACATCCTCGGGATAGACGTCGCATGGCAGTATCGAACAAAGGTAAACCGGCAGTAACCCATTTTAGGTTGGAGAAGCATTATCGTTTTCATTCTTTACTTAGAATTGATCTTGAGACAGGAAGAACACATCAGATTCGAGTGCATTTAGCTGATGCAAGGTTGCCGATTGTTGGCGATCCAGTTTATGGAGGGCGCTTACGTATACCGCGTGGAGCTGATGCTGAATTGACTACATTGTTACGTAACTTTAATAGGCAGGCTTTGCATGCAACTGAAATATCGCTTATACATCCAAAAACAGGAAATCAATTAAGCTGGAAAAGCAGTTTGCCAGAAGACTTTCACAGTCTTGTTATGGCGCTAGAGAGACACGAAAAAGCTAATGAACGATACTGAACTTATTTTCGAGTTAGCTGGATGGTCAGCACCTTCACATGTTAGAGCATTAACAACACAAAGAATTGGTGGTGTTAGTAAAGGAGTGTTTAATAGTTTAAACTTAGGTTCCCATGTCGGAGATGATCCAGTAGCGGTAGCAGAAAATAGGAGATTAATTGCAAAAAAACTAGTGTTACCTTCTAATCCTATTTGGTTATCTCAGATACATAGCAATAAAATTGTAAACGCAGAATTTACTAAAATCAATGAAATAGCTGATGGAAGCTATGCCACTCGGAGGGGAATTGTCTGTGCGATTTTGACTGCTGACTGTATTCCGCTGTTTTTAACAGATCAGTTGGGTACTAGAGTATGTGTGTTGCATATTGGCTGGCGAGGCCTAGCTGCTGGAATTATCGAGCAAGCTCTATCGGTTATGGATGCTAAGAAGAAAAATTTAATTGCATGGATCGGTCCTGGTATTGGGCCAGATGCATTTGTAATCAATAACGATGTATGGAAACTTCTGACGGCAGAAAGTTCGTTGCACCGTGATGCCTTTGTTAAACATGGCGATGGTTGGTTAGCAAATTTAGGGCAGATGGTGGGAGAGCGTCTAGAATTAGCAGGGGTAAGCGATTTTCAAAGTAGTCAGATTTGTACGTTTAAAGATCCAGCTCACTGGTTTTCTTATCGACGTGATGGTTCTTGTGGTCGCATGGCATCACTTATTTGGATGACTTAAAATCAGAATTATGTGAGAATTATATGCTCTTTAAGTCTAACTTTGATATGTCTTCTAACACTGAATGATTTTTGGGTTTGGTATTCCATTCTTGCAGACCGTAAACGTGGCAGGGAAGTCATTGTTTTAATTCAACTAGAAAGGGCTTTTTTATGAAGGCAATGATACTAGCAGCGGGGAAGGGTACGCGTGTACAGCCACTTACCCATCAAATGCCAAAACCGATGATTCCCGTTCTAGGAAAGCCTGTTATGGAGTATCTTGTCGAGCAACTAGCAAGATGTGGTTTTGATGAGATTATGATTAATATTAGCCACCTGGCTGATCAGATAGAAAATTATTTTGGTAATGGTCGTCGTTGGAATGTAGAGATTGGATATTCATTTGAAGGGCACATTCTTAATGGTGTATCTGTTGCACAACCTTTAGGCTCTGCGGGTGGTGTTCGCCGTATTCAGGATTTTTCTGGTTTCTTCGATGATACCTTCCTTGTTGTATGTGGCGATGCTGTGATTGATCTCGATCTATCCGCAGTATTGCGAAAGCATTGGCAGTCGGGAGCGATGGCAAGTATGGTAGTAAGCGAAGTAACTCGAGAGCGGGTTTCTAATTATGGTGTTGTAGTATGTGATGACACTGGACAAATCACCGCATATCAGGAAAAACCGAGTATTGATGAGGCTAATTCGACTCTCGTTAATACTGGTATTTATGTTTTTGAGCCTGACGTAATTGATTTTATTCCCCAAGACACTGAATACGATATTGGCAGCCAACTCTTTCCTGACATCCTGGACAAGGGACTTCCATTCCATGCAATATCTTTTCCTTTTAATTGGATTGACATTGGACAGTTAAGTGATTATTGGGAAGCCAATCAATTATTGATGCGTGGTAGCTTCAAAGATGTTCATATGCCAGGGAAGGAAGTGCTGCCGGGTATTTGGACAGGACTTAATATAAATATCGATTTTGATAACATACGCGCAGAGGGTCCAATTTACATCGGCTCCGCAGCACATGTGGAGGCGGGCTGCGAAATTATTGGGCCAACATGGATTGATCATGGGTGCCATTTGCAGTCAGGATCAAAAATTTTTCGAAGTATATTATTCGAGTATAGCCGTATCGCACCGAGAGGTCGGGTTACTGAGGCTTTAGTTTTTGGCCGCAATTGTGTTGATCGCCAGGGCAAAATTGTGACACTAGGAACGGACGCTTTGGACTGGGTCGGAGATGCAAGAGACTATTCCTGATCTCAAAGCTCCATTAAGATTTTTGGTTAACCTCCTAGTAGCGTAGTTCTGGTAAGGAGATCATTGATACGTCCCACGTAGGCAGCAGGCTCTTGTAGCACTGCACCTTCACTCAAGGTAGCTTGATCAAAAAGTACTAATGACCATTTTTCTAGGTCTTGATGTTCAGGGGAAAGTTGTTTAATCAAAGGATGGTCAGGATTTATTTCAAGTATCGGTTTATATTTTGGCGCTTCTTGACCCATAGATTGAAGGATGCGCTCAAGATTGGACCCTATATCTTGTTCATCAGCAACGAGACATGTCGGAGAATCTGTTAAGCGTTTACTAACTCTAACCTCCTTAACTCTTTCTTTTAGAAGGTTTTTCATTCGATTAACAAGTTCTGATAAATCTTCTTCTTTTCTCTTAGTTGTTTTTTTATCTTCTTCACTTCTGAAGTCAGCAAGATCAAGACCTCCTTTTGCCGCAGATTTCAGTGGTTTTTCATCAAATTCTGTGAGTGATGTTACAAGCCATTCATCCACAGGATCACTAAGAAGTAGTACTTCGATATCGTTTTTCTTAAATATTTCTAATTGCGGTGATGTCCTAGCCGCTGCTTCTGATTCAGCAGTGATGAAGTAAATTTCTTTTTGTTTCATTGGCATACGCTTAACATAATCAGCCAAAGAAGTATCCTGTCGTCCAACTTCGCTTCGAGTTGTCGCGAATCTCAACAATTTTGTGATTTGTGAGTGGCTTTCTTGATCTTCCACAATGCCCTCTTTGAGAACTTTTCCATATTCTGCCCAAAGAGTTTGATAACTGTCTTTTTCAGACTCTGACATCTTCTGAAATTCCGTCAAAATTTTCTTTATAGATGCGGTTCTAATTCGGTCGATATCTCGGTTGTTTTGTAAAAACTCACGAGATACATTTAAAGGTAAATCGTTTGCATCAACAACACCTCGAACAAATCTCAAGTAATTTGGCAAGAGGTGCTTCGAGTCGTCCAGAATAAAAACGCGTCTCACATATAGATTGATACCATGACGGCGCTCTCTATCCCATAGATCAAATGGCGCTTTAGAGGGAACAAAAAAAAGTGTGCTGTAATCAAAATTCCCTTCAACATGGTTATGCAATGTCATCAAAGGTGGTTCTGAATCATAGGTTAAGGTTGAATAAAATTGCGTATACTCATCTTGTGATATTTCATTTTTTGGTCGGGCCCAAATTGGCGATCCTTTATTTATTCGTTCCCATTCGGTCTCACTATCTTTTTTCATCATTTGGATTGGAAAAGAGATATGGTCAGAATATCGTTCGATTATATTTTTAAGCCTAAAGTCGTCAGCAAATTCGATATCCTCATCCTTTAGATGCAGAATAATTGTTGTACCATGTTTCGGCATTTCGATATTTTCTAGGGTATATTCTCCACTGCCATCTGAGATCCACTGAATACCGTCTTCTGTGTTGCTACCAGCACGGCGTGTTCTTAGTTCCACCTTTTTTGCTACTAGAAAAACAGAATAAAAACCTACACCGAATTGCCCGATTAGTTTGGTATCTGGGGATTCTTGATCTGACATTGAATTTAGGAATTGCTTTGTGCCAGACCGAGCAATAGTTCCGATATTATCAATCACCTCATCTTTGGACATGCCTACGCCATTGTCAGTAATTGTTATAGTTTTTTCTTTTTCATCGCTGGTTACTTCAATAGATAGAGATGTATTTTCTTCAAGCAGTTTTTCATTAGTTAGAGATTCGAACCTCAAACGGTCAATCGCATCAGACGCATTGGATACAAGTTCTCTAAGGAATATTTCTTTATTGGAATAAAGAGAGTGGATCATCAGGTGAAGCAGTTGGTTCACTTCAGCCTCAAAACTATGCGTTTCTGTTTTGTTTTCAGCCATTACTTACATGTTCCTATGTTTGTCATGAATAACATATATCACAAATACCCGAAATATGGGGATGTGTGCCAAGATATCAAGTTATCGGCATAAGAAACTAAAATCTTACCGATTTCAAAAAAAAGTTAGATATTCAATTAGATCCTTAATTTTAGAGCATATAACAACCGAGATATAAAAACCGACTCCCGCCAAACTGCTGATTTTACTGTACAATTGCCAGTTAACGGGGCATAGCGCAGTCTGGTAGCGCGCCTGCTTTGGGAGCAGGATGTCGGGGGTTCGAATCCCTCTGCCCCGACCACCTCACCCCAACTATAGCCAGCGCCCGTAGCTCAACCGGACAGAGCAACGGCCTTCTAAGCCGTAGGTTGCAGGTTCGAGTCCTGCCGGGCGCGCC
>CAYFJI010000005.1:0-46257 GCA_964343365.1 uncultured Acidiferrobacteraceae bacterium | reverse complement strand
ACAGGTGCATTGACCTGAAATCACGATATAACGACTTAACTCAATCTCATCTTGACGAATGCTTCGAAACAATTAAGCAAACAAAACAAAACCTTGTATTATCATACTTTTCGCACGACAATCGTGATATGAGAGATGAAACTTACGATTCGTATTCTTTAATAAGAAAAGCTTCAGAAAAACACCAAATACCTTGGGTGATATCGAAAGCTGATGAAGCACACCGTCTTTATCACAATTTAGACAATGAAATAATAGACGTTCAAATTGAATCCAGCGACAATGCGATACATATTTCAACCGACAAAAAGCCATTTCAATCAACACCATTTATAGCAATAGAATCACAAAACGAGGAAATTTACAGAGTTTACGCTGAAAAAAACTCCACTAATAATTGGACGTTAAAAATAAAACCTGATTCTATAAAAACATTGGGAATTGCAGTTACATCAATGAGCGGTAACAACACCCTATTAGTCAAAGACTTATAAGTTCAATATCAGGTCTACTTCAGCATGTACAAATCTTTATATGAAAAAGAGTATTTTTCTGGTCGTGATTCAGACCAGAAAAGAAAAATCATGTATCAACAAGAATACATGAGAATCATGGAAACATGTGGGTTTTCCAAAGGCAAGGTATTGGACATAGGATGCGGAACTGGTGATTTCCTATCACTATTTCCCGATAATGAATGGACTAAATTTGGTATAGAAATATCAGATCATGCAAAACAAATAGCTGAAACAAAAAATGTGAGCTTTAAAATACCTGACAACAAAAATACATTCGAATTAATAGTAATGAGGGGCTCATTACAACATTTAGATAGACCAATGGACACATTATTTAAAAGTCTCGATTGGCTCAAACCAAATGGTTGGTTATGTATTCTTGCAACACCTAATACCGGCAGTTTGGTTTACAGATTGTTCCAAGATCTCCAACCACTGGACCCAAAGAGAAACTTTGTATTATTTTCAGGTAAAACTCTACGCCAAACACTGTTGAATATTGGGTTTTCAAACGTAAACACGGTGTATCCGTATAGTGACACTCCTTATGCTTCTATATTTAAAGATCATGTTAAATTTATACTTAGATGCCTTGGAATAAAAACTAATTTTGCATTTCACAAAAACATGATGGAATGTTATGCAAAAAAACCAGCAGATAATGCCTAGGGAAAAACCCATTTCAACTAAACGCAGTTTATCAGCACGTTTGAAAATGTCAGTACAATATCGTATCTATATCACAAAACGCTTTATAACAAGATTAAACACCTGGTTATTAAATAAAACTGCGGATCATATATATTACAAACATCTTTCTGAAAGAGAACTTCTTGCCTCGCGTAAAAGCGATACAGTTTTTATTTTCGGCTCTAGTTATTCGCTCAATACCATAAGTGAAAAAGAATGGAAATTTTTTGAAACACACGAGACAGTGGGATTTAACTGGTTTGTACATCAAAATTGGATAAGATGCGATTTCCATTTGATACGGGGGATTTCTAACTTCGACATGGATAAACCGATTTGGAAATCTGATCTGGAACAATATTTTAATTTGATAAATTCAAAAAGCCTATATTCTAATACTATCTTTCTAGTTCAAAAAGGGTTCGCTGCGATTAATGGCAATAGAACTATCGGGCTAAAATTATTGCCGAAAACATCGAAGATATTTAGATGGAAAAAAACAAGAGGTCCTGATCCAAAATTTAGTTTTGACCAAGGTTTATCCCATAATAACTCCAGCTTAGATGAAACAGTGAATTTTGCTTTCTTGATGGGATGGAAACATATTGTACTGGTAGGAGTAGATTTATATGATCGAAGATATTTCTGGTTGCCTAGTGATGAAGCACGTTTAATTGATACGGTTAGAAATTTTACGGTTAACGACCCTGCGAGAGATGGTAAGGTAGAAAGTGTAGGTAAGTGGAAAACAATTTTCGAACAGCACGGCGTAAATCTCTATGTATACAATCCCAAGTCTCTACTAGCAGATGTATTACCAGTATACGAACACCAACAGCAAAAAATTAACACCATAGAATGAAAAACCGGATAGACTCTTTGTTAAAAGCTCAATTAAACCCACCAGGATGGATGTTATCTCTAACTCAGGACATCAATGATTGGCTCAAAAATTTAGAAACGGGCGATGGTGTTGGATGTTATAGATTCTCTACAAACCACTCAACTTTTAACGGAAACCTAAATAATGGTCTAGGAATAACTTGCCTTGTATTTAAAACTCTATACATACTTGGTTTAACCGATAAAGGAGATGCTTCAAAGAACGAAGAATGGATAAAACGAATTAAATCTTTCCAAAATGCAACTGGTAGAACTTCAGGATTTTTTGAAGACCCAGGATTACTATCAATATTAGATGCACGCGAAAGTAGATTTTTAAATAGCGTCAGAATAAACAAATATATGCGAAATACATTTATACTTAAAAACGTTTATTCTGCCTTAATCTATCTTGATACAATGTTCCCTTTATTTGAAAGAAATATTCAAATACGCAGAGCAGAAACGAGGCAAGCCTGCGCAACTTTGATGATGTTAAATACATACCCCGAAATAAGTGTAAAAAATATCCCAAACAACTCTTCTGAAGTTAAAAACTTCATTAATGATTTAGATTGGGAGACACCGTATAATGCTGGAAGTCACGCTGGACACTTACTAGCATTTTTACACATAAACTCAAAAACATTTGGAATCAATCAACAATCTAAGCTAAAGGAAACCATAACGAATGAACTTGATAAATTAAGAAATCCAATCACTGGTGCTTGGCACAAAGGAAACGAGAGCGAAAGACAAATAATTAACGGAGCTATGAAAGTATTATCTGGATATAGTTTCTGCAACCTTCCATTACCAAACTTGGAGCGATTAATTGACTACTGTTTAAAAGCATCTAATGATGAACAAGCATGTGACAACGTGGATATTACTTTTGTATTACACCAAGCCACTAAAGTTACTGAATACAGGAAAAATGACATCAAAAATTTTGCACTAAGTAGAATCCAATTAGTTGAAAAGTTTAGAATCGGCCGAACAGGTTTTGCTTTCAGTTTAACTAAACCCAAAAGAAGTTATTATGGAGTCAACATGACGACTGGAGAAAAACTAGAAGCGGATATACATGGAACTTTTTTGCATACATGGACGCTTGTGATGATCAGTGACATTCTAGGATGGAAAGATAAACTCGGGTGGGAATTACCTATAACCTAATTTTATCTAAATAAAGCATATGATAAAGAAAAAAATAAAATACGTTTTTAAAAACATCTTCGATAAACCAAAACTTAACAAACCCAAATTACGCGAACCTGATTCAGTTTTGAGTATATTAGCCGATATTAAAAAACCTCCTTGGGGTGGTGCCAACCAATTTTTTATTGCTTTAATAAACCAGCTAGGTAAAAACAATATTGAAGTCAAAACCAATTATATAGGCAATGAAACATCAAATTATTTGCTAAATTCAAAATATTTTGACCTCACTAAATTAAAAAACGAAAAATTCCTTGGCAACAAAAAAGTGGTCTTACATAGAATTGCTGGGTTATTTACTGTATCCCGCAACAATCCAAATCAAAAACCAAACGACGATATCGTTTTCAAGATAAATAATAACCATGCAACAACAACGATTTTTCAATCACAATGGGCTTTAGACTTAGTGAAAAAGTCAGAGTATAAACCCATAAATCCAATTATTTTGACTAACGCACCAGATCAAAATATCTTTAACAAGCAAAATCGAATTGAATTTAGTAGCAACAGAAAAATCAAACTGATTTCTAGTAGCTGGTCATCGAATCCTCAAAAAGGTGGAGCTATCTATAAATGGTTGGATGAAAATCTAAATTGGAATTTATTTGAATATACTTTTGTAGGCCAAACGAATGAAACATTTAAAAATATAAACCATATCCCACCAGTAGATTCGCAAAAACTCTCAGTTATTTTGAAAAACCATGACATATATATTACCGCAAGCCGGAATGATGCTGCCTCTAACGCTCTATTAGAAGGTCTAGCATGTGGATTACCAGCATTATATCTAAATAGTGGCGGCAACCCTGAATTAGTAAAAACAGCCGGAATCGCATTTGATAACCAAGAAGAAATAAAAGAGAAATTAGAAATGCTTATAAACGACTACCAACAATTCCAAAATAACATCGACATACCCAAAATTGAAAATGTTGCACTAAAATGGATAGCGCTACTTGATTCCTAGAATTAACTTCCAATCCATATACTATATAAATTGATTCATGATAATACTTAAACCCATCTAGATATGAAACTCCGTATTTATTTATTTGGCGACCTTAAATCAGATTGGTACCCAAAAAACGCTATTCAAATGTTCAAAACATTTTCGTCATTTGAATTTGTAAATTCACCAAGTAAAGCTCACATCATTTGGAAATTCTCATATGGCTTAAAACTAAACAGACCTACATCAAAACAAAATCGGTTAAAATCAACATTTAATCAATTAATACGCGGCACCAAATTTATCGACCCCAAAAAACAAATGATGATTTCATCTTTTCATCATCTGTATGAGCCTAAAAAGAACAATTGGATAAATAAAGTAACAACAACTGATGCGCAAAGTGATGTGATTCATTTTTTTTCCAATAAAAATGCGAAAGAAAATATAAAGTACTTCAATAATCCTATTTTTGTACTACCCTACTGGATAGAGACAGATAAATTTAAACCGTTGAGTTTTGAGGATAAAAAATCTATAAAATCAAACCTTAACTTGGCAAAAGACAAAATTATAATAGGTAGTTTCCAAAGAGATACTGAAAAAGATTTACTTTCCCCAAAACTTGAAAAGGGACCAGATATTTTTTGCGATATAGTAGAGAGTTTAAATAATAATGAAATCTTTATTCTACTAGCAGGGCCAAGGAGAAATTATGTTACTAATCGATTAAAAAAAGCTAATATCGGATTTTTAGACTTAGGTCATGTTGAATACCAAAACATGAATAAATTGTACAATGCAGTCGATTATTACCTCGTCACATCACGAGTAGAAGGAGGACCACAGGCAATTTTAGAATGCATGGCAAGTAATACCCCAATTTATTCAACCCCAGTCGGCATTGCAAATTTATTGGATAATCAAGTCGTCCAAAGTAACACTAGTGAATTTGTTAAATCTATCCAAAACAATTACCCTCCTGTTTTAGATACTCACCTTAAAAACGCGTACAAATTTGATGTTTCTAATATAATTAAATCTTATGAACAAAATTTCACAGAAATATATGAATCATTTATTAACAAAAAAACTTTTTATAAAAACCGACCAACAGGTATTGATTGGTTTAATACAAAAAGAGAGGTACTATGAACACACGCCCTCCCTCCTATAAAAGCAAATTAACTCCACTAACATTAATCACAGGCGGTGGTGGATTTATTGGATTTAATATAGCAAAAAATTTATTGGAAGATGGTTGGAGAGTCAGAGTATTAGACAATTTATCACGATACGGCTCTAGCAAGAACATCCAAATACTTCAAACAAGATTTCCAAATTCACTTGAATTCGTAAAAGCCGATATACGTGACGCCCAAGAAGTAGAAAAAGCCACATCTGATGTGGACGTAATTTATCACCTAGCAGCGCAAGTGGCTGTAACTACATCAGTTTCAGACCCTAGAAAAGATTTTGAAATCAATGCCACTGGTACATTTAATGTTTTGGAAGCAGCGCGACTGCAAAATCAACATCCAATAATAATTTATACTTCTACAAATAAAGTATATGGCGGTATGGAAGACCTTGGAATAGAAGAATCTAATGGACAATACTGCTATCGAGATAATAAATCAGGAATATCGGAGTCTAGGCCTCTCGATTTTCACAGTCCATATGGTTGTTCTAAAGGTGCAGCTGACCAATATGTACGGGATTACTCACGCATATACAACATACCAACCTTGGTTTTCAGAAATTCATGTATTTATGGTCCACCTCAAATGGGGAACGAAGACCAAGGATGGATAGCACATTTTATTATTTCAGCTTGCTTAAATAAACCAATAACAATATATGGTGATGGAAAACAAGTAAGAGATGTACTATATATCTCCGACTTAGTCGAGTGCTACAAGAAAGCTTTAAGCGAAATAGACAAAACATCAGGGCAAATATTTAATATCGGTGGAGGTCCTGAAAACACCCTATACTTACTAGATCTTATTGCAATAATTGAAGCCCGTATCGGTAGGAAAATCAAAACTTCATTTGAAGATTGGAGACCAGGTGACCAAAGAGTCTATATTAGCGATATTCAAAAAGCAAAAAATACATTTAATTGGCAACCACTAATTTCAACTCAAAAAGGAGTGAACACACTTATAGATTGGGTACAAAGCAATTTACAAGATTTCAAAAATATAGGTTGAAAATAAATCAATCACATAAAACTCTATTGAAGGAATAAAAAGATTAATTAGTATGCTTACAAATTGCTCAAAAAGTCAATGATTTAAGTAAAATTAATTCAACAAAGCTATAGCAACTTGTGTAAATCACATCAAATTCTATCCCGGAAAGAAGATGTGGTATGTATTGGATTTCTATCCGACAAATAAATATACAACCGTTTAATTAGAAAAAATAACCATATTCAAAATCGTTGCAAAAATTAAAAAGTTTAAAAAATAAACATAAATCTGATCACCAAACATTTTTTGTCAAAAGATATTGCAAATTTACTGGTTTAAATACAATAAGTAGCAACTAAAATAACAATCATGAATACACACACACCAAAAATAACTGTCCTAATGAGCGTTTATAACGGTGAGCTATATTTAAGAGAGTCAATTGATAGTATTCTTCGCCAAACTTACACCGATTTTGAATTCATAATTATCAATGACGGATCTACTGACAGTACCCAATTGATAATCGACAAATATGCCGCAAAAGATAAGCGCATAATTAAAATTCAGAACACTGAAAGGATCCACCTTACAAAGTCATTAAACCTAGGACTCAAAAAAGCAAAAGGGGAATATATAGCCAGGCAGGATGCTGACGATATTTCATTGCCTGAACGATTACAATTCCAAATTGAATACATGACCCAAAACGTAGAAGTTGGTGTATTGGGAACATCTGCTGAATACATAGACGGAATTGGTAATCCTATACAAATCTCGCTCAAACAAACAAACAGGAATTTAATTGGATGGGAATTACTATTCCACAATCCTTTAATTCATTCCAGCGTAATATTCAACAGCTCATTAGTCAGGTCAATTGGGGGATACGACGAAGAATTCTTACGTTCTCAAGATTATGCACTTTGGTCAAAATGCAGTTCATTTACTGTTATCACTAAATTACCAAATATTTTATTGAAACATAGAACAAGATATAAACCAATCCACAACGTGATTAACCTTGAAAACATTAATACTTCAATCAAGATAATGCACAATAACATACAATCTCTTTTGAACGAATCTGTTCCAATAAATCACGTTAAGTTACTACGACTTGTTAAAACTAGTCCACTTAAATCACGCACTGAATATAAAATAGCATTTTCATTATTAAATCAAATATACAAAGCTTACTTGAAAGATCAGAAATTCGACAGGACAACTATGGATTTTATTAACTCAGATTTAAATCAGATGGTTAATAAATGGAAAGGATACCCAACATACAACTACAGATTACCAGAGCCATTAATGCGTTTACAAACAGTCCTAATATATCGGTTTCAAAAACATTATCAGCAGCAAAACATAATAGGGAATATTCTTAGAAATAGTTTCAGAAATCCCAAGATAGAAAAACGACTTGGGTTGTTTTCAATGAAATATTGGAACTCAAATAATTAGTTAATAATTTAATCTCATTTTATTTGAATCAACCAAATGTTTACTACAAAGACAGATAATTATATTTGTTTTAAACCTTATATGGTTCTTATTCATTATACTGCAATTCAAATTTAAATCATCTACAAACCATATTTGGTTATCAAAAAATACAAAAGAATGGGGTGAGTAAAATTAATGAACGAAACAACAATTGAAGACAAAATCAATTCAACAGAAATAAAGACGCCCGACAAACAAAGCTTTATAACCAATGGTGATCTAACCGCTTTACGTGTTAATAATAAAGGTCAATTTTACAGATCAAATTATTTGAGAGGGCTACTTTTATACTCTTTAATTATTCAATATCAACCTAAAACAATTCTTGAATTTGGCACTGGTAGAGGATTCGGAGCATTAAGCATGGCTAGAGCGATAATTGACGCAAATTTGAATTCCCAAATTTATACTATCGACTTTCGTCAATTTAACGAAAAACAAAAGTGGCCAATAGATTATGGCAGCGGACCACAAGTCGAATCGTTATCATTAAAAGATATTTGGGAAAAGTATTTCCCACAACAATTGATTGATAAAATCACCCTCCTGACAGGTAAATCTCACGAAGTTATAAACGAATGGAAAACAAATCAATTCCCTTCCCCAGATTTTATATTTATTGATGGAGGACATGATTACCTATCTGTGAAACATGATTATTATGCTACTCTCAATATTTCAAATTCAAATTTCAAAATACTCTTTGACGATTATGTCAAAAAACCCAAATTTGGAATATGCAAATTAGTTGATGAAGAAATAGAGCCAATTTTCGATACGACATTGATTAAAACTTACAGCGAGTGGCATCCAAGCAACAAAAGTAAAGAAAATTGTTATTCTAGCAACATGGTATTGATTGACAGTGATACATCGACAGTACCAATTGAAACTTATTATAAACCTAATGATATTCAAACATTTTTAAAGAATTATAAATTTAAATTTGTAGTACGCCAATGGATTAGTAAGTTTAAGTCAAAATTACTAAAATTTACTATAAAACCGATATGGCGTTATTTCAGAAAATTTTGACCTCAAAAAGTATTTAAATCGTTTATATATAATTCGAAACTAATGTCAGATAACCTCAGAGAAACTCAATCAAAGCAATTAATTTTGCTATTCAGCAAAAACGGCAAGCTAAGTACATGGAAAGAATCTGGATACCTTAAAAGAGAAGAAACATATTATCAAAATTTACTACAAGCTTTTAACAACATTAGCTGGATTACTTACGGAGTAAATGAAGATACTCAAATACGTAGAGGAATAAAAGATATCACAGTTTTAAATAATGAAAATGGTCTCACGACAAATCAATACATTAACACCGTTTCAAAAATCATCAATCATCCACAAAATGTAAAAAAGGTGCTAAAAACCAATCAATTATCATCAGCATATCACGCATATAAAATTCATAGAGCAACCAATATTCCTTACATAATAAGATGCGGGAACGTACGAAATTATTGGATTTTGCAAAAAAAAATAAAGAATAAGGTTGTAAACTGGATACAATTAAAAATCGCCTTAACATACTCCTCAAAACTAATAGTACCGACAAAACAAGAAGCTCAATATGCTCAAAAACTTTTTATTTTACCAAAGTCGAAAATTGCTATAATTCCAAATTTCGTTCCTACAGACATTTTCAAACCTAATGAAAAACCCGTTAAACAAAAACATTTGTTAGGCTTTGTAGGTAATTTTAAGACTGGTAAAAACTTACCTTCATTAATCAAAGGACTTTCTGGATTACCAGATATTAAACTAAGACTGATTGGAAATGGACCGCAAATCGAACAATTAAAATCCTTGGCAAAGTTAAATGGTGTTAACTTAGAAATAATTCCTAAACAGTTACATGAAAAACTGCCTTCATTTTTAAATGAATGTGAAGCATTTGTCTTTCCTTCTTTTTTCGAAGGTCATCCGAAAGCGCTTCTAGAAGCAATGGCGTGTGAATTACCAGTAATTACAACTCCTGTTTATGGAATTAAAAACTTGATTGAGCATAAGAAAAACGGTTTCCTATGTTCAAATACATCCCCTCAAGCAATTAGAGAAGCTATTTTAGAGGTATTACAAAACAAAGCATTGGCAAATAAGATGGCAAAGACAGCAAGAGAATTTGTTGTCAATAATTTCAGCTTACAAAACGTAATCAATAAAGAAATAAAAATATATAAAGACCTTAATATATTAAACTGAAATGTCAAACGTAAACGAGGCCAATAGACCAGAAATAAGTGTGCTCATGAGCGTTTATAATGGCGAACCATTCCTTAGAAAATCCATAGAAAGTATTTTATCGCAAACCTTTACGAACTTTGAGTTTATTTTAATAGACGATTTTTCTGCCGATAATTCTTCATCTATCATCAAGTATTACGCGCAAAAAGACCACCGGATTAAATACATTAAAAACCCAAAACGTTTTCAACTTACTCGGTCGTTAAACGTCGGACTTGAAATAGCAAATGGGAAATATATAGCAAGACAAGATGCCGATGACATTTCTTTACCCAACCGATTAAAATCTCAACTTAAATTCATGAAAAGCAATATTAAAGTTGGGGTATTAGGCACATCTGCTGAATATATAGATGAAAAAGATAAAACCATTCTAATGTCGAGACGTCCTACTAACCAAACATTTTTAAAATGGAAACTTTTATTTGGTAATCCTCTAATCCACTCAAGCATTATGTTCCATACAGAACTAGTGAGAAGTTTAGGCGGCTATAATCCAAAATACATAAGATCCCAAGATTATGAATTATGGTCAAAATGTAGTGATCTAACAGGCATTTCTCAATTACCAGATATTTTAATCAAGCATCGCAGGCATAGTAAATCAATTCATGGACAAAACGCCTCTGAGCAATTTGAAACTTCACTCAAAATCATGCACTCTAATATAGATAAATTGTTAAAAACCAATGTAGAAATTGAACACGTAAGATTATTAAGAAGACTTTCCAGTAATCCTTTAAAAACCATGAAAGAATACGAAATTGCTCATGACTTATTGGAATCTATTACTACTACTTTTCTATTGAAAACCCCTAACGATTTTGAAACAACTAAAATGATTAAATCGTATTCATCAGATATTGTAAATAAATGGAATAATGAACCCATATATGGAAACAAAAACAAGTTACTAGCCATAGTAAAACGATTAAAATACTCAATAGGAAAAATTAAAGGTAACCCAAAGTGAAAACCCGACGATATTATAATTTGCCTGAAAACACACTACATAATACAAAATTCGACTGGGTACATGTTTATGCCGGAAATGAAGTTCCTCCTACGCATGATGGTTCATTTAATTTCCTGATATGGGAAATAATACAGCGTCACTACCCAAATCACCTTTTGTTAACAAAATACTACAAAGAAAGCGCGGATTTAGCTGTTAATTCAAATTCCGCAATAATTCATATCGAATACTCTAGAAAAAAACAACTTGCAAAATGGTTAAGAAACATTCTAGCTGAAAATCCTGGCAGACTTGCGCGAGACAAAAATTTCATAGACGAGGCTATTAAGTGTATATCGGAAACCAACGTTGAAAACATCATTGTTTGGGGTGATATGGAAGCTTTACCATATTTAAGGTGGGCTTTCCCTAATAAATCAATAACTTTTGCACAACGCTATTATGCCGCGAAAAAATCACAATCAAAGATGTACGATTATTGCGATTATCTTTTAACTCAAACCAAAGGCACTAACCAATCATTATTTGAAAAAGAATTAGAAATTTCTCCAACCATCATAACAATACCAAACGGTGTAGATCTTGATAAATATCACCCTATTTCAGCCATTGACAAAAAATCGCTCAAAAAAAAATTCGATATACCAGAAGACAAGTTCGTAATATTGTTCCCATCACATCTGAAAACATATAGAGGAACCAGTTATCTAAATGATTGGATTAGAGAAAGTCGCAATTTAATTCCAAACGCCTATTATGTCGTAACAGGCAAACAAATGGGCGAACCTAGAGGGCATAAAATCGAATTATTAAAAACACTTGGGGTTTCTGACAATTGCAGATGGCTTAAAGGAATAAGCCACGATGAAATGGTTGAATGGTACCAAGTCTCTGATGTAGCATTACTGCCAAGCTTATGGCCTGAAGGAATGTCGATGGCAAGCATAGAAGCAATGGCATCAGGTATACCTGTAATAGCAACTAATCACGGAGCTTTCAAAGATTATATTTCCCATCTTTATAACGGTTGGTTGTGCTCAACAGAAAATTTATTAGAAGATGGACTAAAAGCGATTCAAACGCTGGCTACTGACCAAACACTAAGGGAAAAGATATCTGCTAACGCATTATTTTACGCCCGATCAAAATTACCTAGAAATCGTTCATTAACTAATTTCGACCACTTTTTTGACAAAAAATTTCTCAATATAGACAATGATCTGTCTGTACCGAAATAAAACTTACCTCCAACAAATCTGACATCAACAATAAAGGCTATATCTAAATGGAAATCACATTTTTAGGACATTCAGGTTTTTGTATTGAAACAACTCACGCAAATATTGTGATAGATCCGTGGCTGTCTACACACGGAGCTTTCGATTCAAGTTGGTTCCAATACCCTAGAAATCAACATTTATCCTCTTTTGTCATAGATAAACTAAATGACACTAAAAAAGATAATTTTGTATATGTAAGCCACGAACACAAAGATCATTTTGATGAAAAATTCCTAAAAAGTCTTAATCCCACTTTCACATATGTAGTCCCTAAATTTCGTCGCCCTTTTCTTCGAGACCATCTAGCAAACTTTCCCTGCAAAGATGTTATAAGTTTTGGACATGCTGATGAACTGAAATTTAAAGATGGAACAATCAAAATATATTTAGACGACAATGAAATGAATCGTGATTCTGCAATATTGGTAAAAAATAATGGCGAAAGCTTTTTGAACCTAAATGACACAAAATTACAGGACACGCTTCCGACCATCGCTAAAGTAGACGGACCATTTGACGTTTTCACATGCCAATTCTCAGGTGCTAATTGGCATCCGGTGTGTTACCAATACGACAATAAAACCTATACTTCTATATCAAAGAAAAAAATGATTTCAAAATTTGAAGCAGTAGCTAGATCAATCGAATTTTTGAAACCCAGATATTATATACCTGCGGCAGGTCCTCCTTGCTTTCTTGACCCTGAATTAATAGAAATTAATTTTCAAGAAACCAATATTTTCCCTAGAACTCCAAAATTTATAAAATATTTAAATAGAAGGCTTGGCAAAACAGACGTTAAATATCCTGAATTAATGCCAGGAGACATCATCGATATTACTTCTGACAAAATTAAATTAGAAGCAAATGAAAGAGTCGATGACAACGAATTCGAAGCCTATGTCAGATCATATGCTGAAGACTATAAACATTTTTTTGATACACGGAAAAAAACTTATTTGGATAATGACAATCACTCTTTATTGAAAAAGTTAATACCACCACTTAATTCAAAACTTAAATCCTTAACTCTCCGTAACAGAATTAAATCACCATTATATTTAGGCATAAAAAATATTGATAACCCAATTCTGCGTATAGATTTTCAAAACGGAATAACCAAAGTTGTCAATGGGATAAACGATTCCAATTATTATCTTATGGAAATTCCTAAATTTGAATTCGGACAACTAGCTGAAAATGAAATTTTATGGGAAGACCTGTTTCTTACAATGAGAGTTCGTCTATATCGTAACCCAGATATATATCAAACTATTATTCAAGGGTTCCTAACAATGCAGCCTGAAGATGTAAGTTATTTCTGTAACAGATTACTCGAAATTGAAGAAAGTAAAGAACGCATAAATGTGGAAGCGGATGGTGTGCGCTATTCTATAGACCGATTCTGCCCTCATCAAGCAGGTGACTTAAAACAGGGTTGGATTGAAAATGGTAGATACCTGACCTGCCCAAGACATAGATGGCAATTTGACTTATGGAATGAAGGTCAATGTACAACAAGCCATGACTCCATTAGAGCCGTCGCTTTGGACGATGAAATTTAACATATTTTCATACCACTAGAAACAAATACTGATTGCTTTCTCAAAAATCAACTACCTAACCTATCCGGCAAACTTACATCTAATTAAAGGAGCCTAAAATGCCTACTCCTCAAGAATTCAAAATAGAACATTTTAAAATTGGAGAAAAACATCCATGCTTTATTATTGCTGAAATAGGCCAAAACCATGACGGAAGCTTAGGTATGGCACATGCATTTATAGATGCTGTTGCCAAAACTGGCGCAAATGCAATTAAATTCCAAACTCATATAGCTTCAGAAGAAAGTACTCAAGAAGAACCATGGAGAGTCAAATTTAGTTACGAAGACAAAACTAGATATGACTACTGGAAACGCATGGAATTTTCTCCAGAACAATGGAAAGGTATAGCTGAACATTGCAAACAACAAAACCTCGTTTTTTTAAGCTCTCCTTTTTCGATAAAAGCAGTAAATCTATTGGATAAACTAGATATGCCTGCATGGAAAATAGCATCTGGAGAAGTATCTAACTCAAAACTAATAAGCGTAGCTTCACAAACAAATAAACCAATTATAATATCGACAGGAATGAGCCCTTTCGATGAAATAACTCAAGCAGTTCAAATTATTAACAGTACTAATAATCCATATGCTATATTGCAGTGCACCTCAGCATATCCATGTCCTCCAGAAAAAATAGGTCTCAATATGCTTCAAGAATTCAGAGAAAAATATGAATGCCCGGTTGGCTTATCTGATCATACGGGTGAAATTTATGCTGGGTTAGCAGCTGCAACACTTAGATGTGATATTTTAGAATCACACTTTACTTTGAGTAATGAAATGTTCGGTCCTGATATATCTACATCTATAACAACCAAGGAATTTAAAACCATGGTGAAAGGTATTAGATATATCGAAACAATCCATAATAACCCTATCAACAAAAATCAAATGGCTATCGAATTACAACCATTAAGAGACCTTTTCACCAAAAGTTTGGTAGCAAAAAAAGATATAATAGCTGGTTCTAAAATTACCGAAAACATGATTATACCTAAAAAGCCCGGTACAGGAATCCCAGAGCAACAAATCAAATCAATAATTGGCAGAACAGTTAAAATCAGCCTAAAAAAAGATACTATTATAAAATTCGAACATTTTTCATAAATAGTAAATTCTATATAGTTAATATCAATCTATATAAATAATTTAACCATAAAAAGGTGCAATATCACTAAAATACACACAACTCCAAAAGCATTGAATGAATCATCCAAGCAATACGACTGGATTCATATTTATGGTGGTCAATCAGTACCGCCAATAGGCTTTGGTTCGTATAACTATCTTATAAACGAGTTGTTATTAAATAATACAAATCATCTTTTTGTAGGGAAATACTATCCTGCAGGTTTTAAATCAGCAACTGAGAATAATATTAGTGCTTTTTACATCGATTATGATAAAAAACTAAAGGTTAAAGACCGAATTAAATCATTAATATCAAACAGGTCGGTTTCAACAGATAGAGATTTTGTTAATAAAGCTTGTGCCATAATAAATAAAATCGATTGCCCTAACCTATTGATATGGGGTTCGATAAAGGAATTGCCTTATTTTAGATGGGCATTTCCTGAAAAAACAATTGCTTATGCTCACAGGTGGTACACTCAACCAAACATTTATGATGCTAATAATTATATATACTGTGATTATTTATTAACACTAACAAAAGGAATAGCCAAACGTGCATTGGAACAGACTTATAACCTGCCTCCAATAATAGTAACAATACCAAATGGGGTAAATTTACAGGAATTTTCACCTATAACTGCTGATAACAAAAAGAAATTACGGAAGTCGAATGGGATACCCACAGACAAAACCGTCATAATTTTTCCATCAAAAGTCCAATCTAACAAAGGAATAGATTACCTCAGAGAATGGATAAAATATTTTTCAGCTACTAATCCAAATATATATTTCATTATTACAGGCAATATTCAACCTGGGAAAATATATGGGGAAACCAAAAATTTCTTAAACAGACTCAAAAACTCCTATAATGTAAAATGGATAAATGGAGTTAACAAAGAATCGATGGCTAAATATTATCAATTATCTGATTTCTCCATTATCCCTTCTGTAGTGCCTGAGGGCATGTCCAACGCCGCTTTAGAATCATTAGCTTGTGGACTACCTGTAATCTGTTCCAATAGAGGAGCACTAAAAGAATTTATTTTTAATGAATATAATGGAATTGTCTGTGCCTCGGAAGACCTGTATATTTCTGGCATTAAATCAATAAATCAATTAGCAGAAAATCCATCATTACTATTAGAAATGTCCCGAAACGCAAGAAATTATTCTGTAAAAAGAACATCTATTGAAAGAGCATTAACAAATTACCAAGCATTTTTCGATATGCGTATACAAGACATAGATAACGATTTAACACCATAAATACTAACCATTTAAACAAAAAATGAGACTCCAAAACAAAAATTTACGACTTGTCGCTATTGCTATGTGCAAAAATGAAGAAGCGATATTAGAAAAATGGCTGCAACGTACTTCAGAATTCTCTGATGGCATAATAGTCATAGATGATGGTTCTACAGACAATAGTTTTAAAATGCTGAAAGCAAATAAAAAAGTGAAGCATATTATAAAGCATGAACCAGGAGGGCCAATGGAAGCTCGTAAAAGTCGCAATAAATTATTTGATGCAGTGCGAGAATTTGGCGGTGAATGGACAATAATACTTGATATTGATGAAATTATGGATATACGATTAGCAGACCATTTAGATAATTTACTCAATAATCCTCGTGTAGGACAAATTTACTTCAAAGAAATTTCTCTTTGGAGGAATAATAAACAATACAGAATTGATAAACCAGATATGTACAATAGGCAAAGAACTATGTGCCAGATTTTGAGGATGAACAAAAACCTGAAATGGGTACCAAGTTATCCGTATACACTTAAACATAGGTTAAGAATGCTTTTACAAAAAGGTAAATACCTACCTGTACCGCCTAATGGTTATATGAAGCTTCGTGGTTTAGTAGGTGAAACATTAGATCTGTCCGAACTGGTAAAAATACACTATCATTTTGCAGACTGGGAGAAAGTTTGGTGGACACATTTAAGATATGCTGTGAGAGAATCAATCCAATTGAAAAAGAATTTGAAAGATGTTCCAGAAATTGTTGACTGGGCTACCCTAAGGTTAAATGAAGAGGGTTTAGAATTAGCTCCTGTGAAACCAGAATGGGGTGTTCTTTAAATTGCCAAAATTATTAAACCCTAATTTAGAAATTTAAGATGGATAAAAACAAAATAATTATACTTGGGTGTGGTTCTCAAGCAATTTATGCCCTAGAAATCCTACTACAACAAAACAGAGAAGTTTCTGTGTTTGTCAATCTAGAATCGGGAGCTACAACATATACCAACATCAACAAAATACCTGTTCTTGAAAACTTATCAACCTTATCGGATTTCGATACACAAACCCACTCAGTTATTGTGGGACATGGGAACAACGAAATTAAAAAAAATGCCTCTGAATTTGCCGAATCTATTGGTTTCACTCAAGTAACTGCTATTAGTAACAACTCTTATGTTTCACCATTAGCACAGGTATCACATGGAACTATCATCAATCCTAATGTATCAATCATGCACGGAGCAAAAATAGGTCGGGACGTTATAATTCATTCAGGAAGTATAATTGAACATGATTGCGTAATTGGCGATTATAGTAACATAGGGCCAGGAGTCGCATTAGGTGGTCGTGTAACTGTTGGAGAAAGTTCATACCTATACACAGGTTCCAAAGTGATTCCAAATATCACTATTGGAAACAAGTCAAAGATAGGAGCAGGAACTGTAGTTATTAAAAACGTTAAAAGTCACACTACTATTGTTGGTAACCCTGGCAGAGAATTATCAACATAACTAAAAAAATATTTTATTATTTAATTGAATCAATATTGTATATGTTTCGACAAAATCATTTCGGAGTTAAATAAATCATGTCTAGAATACTAATCACAGGCGGAGCAGGATTTATCGGATCTCATACTGCTAAATATTTAACCTCGAGTGGGCATGAGGTTTTTGTATATGATTTCTTTCACCAATATATCCTTCCAATAAGGCCTAATTTCCTTGAAAACATGAACTATAGATTCAATCATCTTTTAAAAGACACAACGATTGTCAGGGGTGGAACAAATAATAAAGATCAACTCCGCCGTCAAATAAACGACATAAAGCCAGACCGTATTATTCACTTAGCTGCTTTACCATTGGCTAATGTCGCATTAAATCAAACTGAAGAAGCTTTTTCAGGAATAGTCCAAGGAACGGTTAATCTTTTAGAGATCTTGCGAGACATAAATTCAGTAAAAAGATTAGTATACGTTTCTTCTAGTATGATTTATGGAGATTTCACACAAATACCAATGCCAGAAGATGGTTTAAAAGAACCAAAAGAAATATATGGCAGCATGAAGTTAGCAGGCGAAATATTAGTTAAAGGATTTTCTGCCAGACATGATATACCTTATGTAATTGTCAGACCTTCAGCAGTTTATGGACCTACTGACAATAATCGTAGAGTACTACAAATATTTATTGAAAACGCCATAAAAGGAATCCCAGTTAAAGCAATTAATCCAAAAACTACTTATCTTGATTTCACATATGTTGAAGACGTAGCTGAAGGATTGGGGAAAATAGCTAATTTATCAGGAATTGACAATAAGGTATTTAATTTAACACACGGAGAAGGAAAAAGCTTGGGCGACGCTCTTAGTATAATAAAAAATATAATCCCAAACATGGAAGTTAGTAATGAAATTGAAACAGCTACGTTTAGACCAGATAGAGGAGCCTTGGATATAACTCAATTGAAAGAATTAGTTGGATTTACACCAAAACATTCTTTGGAACTTGGTATAAAGAAATATATTGACTTCATTAAAGTTAACAACCCAAGTATTTCAAACAAACTAAATAATTGAACAAAATTAAACACAATTAATTACAGATATGAAACACCCTAATAACCCAATCCCATTTTTTGGAGTATCAAGGGAATTCGCTCAACACAGAGCCGAATTCATGAATACAATAGAATCAGTATTAGCAACGGGGCAAGTGCTTCAAGGTACTCAAATTACTGACTTGGAGAAGAACATAGCTAATATAACTAATCGTTCGTATGCAGTTGCAGTAAATTCATGCACCGATGCGTTATATTTTTCTTTAGTAGCTTCTGGAATCAAACCCGGAGACGAAGTGTTAGTACCAAACTTCACGTTTGCAGCATCTGCAACCTGCATTTTAAGATTAGGAGCAAAACCAATATTGGTGGATATAGACGAAAATTTTGCTTTGGACTTAAATCAGGCGCAATCTCTAATCAACCCAAAAACCAAGGCAATTATATTTGTCCATTTGTATGGACAAATGCATGACCCTGATACTATAGAAAGTTTTTCAAAGCAAAATAATCTTGTATTAGTGGAAGATGCTGCTCAATCTTTAGGAGCAAAATACAAAAATCGCATTGCAGGGTCTATGGGATTAACTAGCTGCATAAGTTTTGATCCAACTAAAACAATTAGTGCTCCAGGAAGCGGTGGTGTTTTAACAACAAATGACTCAAATATCGCTACATTAGTGCGTAGTTTAAGGTACCATGGCAAAGATATCGGGAGTAAAACATTTAATCGACTTGGGTACAATTCTCAAATGACGACAATAGCAGCAGCTTTAATATCTCAAAAGCTTAACTACTTGAAAAAATGGGAAAATAGAAGAATAGATATAGCGAAAATCTATAAAGAAAATCTTTTAAATTTAAATCAGATAACTTTACCTAAAGATATTAGTGAATCGCAAAATATATACCATAAATTTGTTTTAGAAGTTGAACAGCGTGATAACTTATTTGATCATCTGAAAAATTCTCGGATAGGGACTGCTATACATTATGAAACCCCTTTACATAGAGAACCTATGTTTAGCTTTTTAAATCTCAATGACAACCAATTTGAAGTATCTTTAAATAAATCAAAGAAAGTAATATCACTTCCAATTCACCCGTTTTTGACCGATTCCGAAATAGAAATAATCATTCAATCAATTAAGTCGTTTTATAAATAAACAATTCTATTGCTTGTAATTTAATCTAATAATTACAATCAAATATTTATAAGAATATATGGGAAATCAAAATTGAAACAAATGCAGATTCTTAATTTGGAACCCGAAGGATATTGTGATTCAGCTAGATTAATAATTGAAAAGATCGGCAAAGTAGACTATACCCCTTTAAACAGAAACCAATTAATAAAAGTAATCCCCAATTATGACGGATTGATTGTACGGTTAAAACACCAAATCAACAAAGATATATTAGAGCACGCACCCAGATTAAAATTCATTGTTAGCGCAACCACCGGCCTAGACCATATCGATTTAAAATATACAAAGAGTAAAAATATCTCAGTCTTAAGTCTTCAGGGCGAAACTGAATTTCTTGACTCGGTGCACGCTACATCTGAACATACATGGGCTATCTTAATGACTCTAATGCGCAACATTCCACAAGCCATATCATCGGTTAATAATAATATATGGGATCGAGATAGATTCAAAGGAGTTGAACTATACGGTAAGACATTAGGCATAATAGGTTATGGTAGAATCGGATCGAAGATTGCAAAATACGGCAAATCATTTGGAATGAAAATTAACATATATGACCCCTATTCAAATAGAGACATGACAAAATTCAATAAAACTTCTAGTTTATCTGATTTATTAAAAACCAGTGATATTATTTCGATACACGTTCCACTTAATGAAAACACCAAAAATTTTATAGGAACTAATGAGCTAAATTTATTATCACCCACCAGCATTATAGTAAATACATCTAGAGGTGAATTAATCGATGAAACAGCATTAGTTAAAGCTCTGAAAAACAAACAGATTGCAGGCGCAGCGCTAGACGTTATTCATAATGAAAGGGACCAAAACAGCATAAATTCTAACCTACTCATCAAATATTCAAGACACAACTCAAATCTAATCATAACGCCGCATATCAGCGGAGCTACTTATGAATCAATGAAGAAAACCGAAGTTTTTATGGCGAATAAATTACTTGATTATGCTAACACTAAATGGAGACCAGCATAGTTAAATGAAAAAAATATGTGTTGTCATAACTGCAAGACCAAGTTATTCAAGAATTAAAACAGTCTTACATTCAATAAAAAACAGTGAAAAGCTTGAATTGCAAATTGTGTTAGGCGCTTCCGCATTATTGGAAAGATATGGGCCAGTTATAGATATAATTAAACAAGACGGATTTGTTCCAAACGAAATAGTTCATATGGTTTTAGAAGGTGGTGACCTTTCGACATCAGCTAAGTCCACGGGTTTAGGAATAATTGAATTAGCTAGCACATTCAAAAACTTGAATCCAGACATGGTTCTTACTGTAGCAGACAGATATGAAACGATGGCAACCGCAATAGCTGCTGCCTATTCAAACATTCCATTAGCCCATGTCCAAGGCGGAGAAATCACTGGCTCAATAGACGAAAAAGTTCGCCATGCTGTAACTAAATTATCTGATATCCATTTCGTTTCAACCGAATTAGCTAAAACCAGGTTGATTAAAATGGGTGAATCTGCTGATTATGTATTTACGACTGGCTGTCCTTCTATAGACATTGTAAAACAAGTCATGAGTAACCCTATTTCCAATCAATTTAACCCATTTGAATTCTACGGAGGAGTGGGAGACAAATTTGATACAAAAGATGGATATATTGTAGTACTACAACATCCAGTTACAACAGAGTTTTCCGATTCAAGATATCAAATTGAACAAACAATGAAAGCCATTAATAAAATGAATTATCCTACATTTTGGTTCTGGCCAAATGTAGACGCTGGCTCTGACAACATTTCTAAGTCACTACGCCTGAATCGTGAACAAAACAAGCTCAAATCGGTTTATTTCTTGAAAAATCTTTCACCAGAAGATTTCATAAAATTGCTACTAAATGCCAAATGTTTAGTGGGAAATTCAAGCGTTGGAATAAGAGAATGTTCATATATAGGGACCCCTGTGATAAATATTGGTAATAGGCAATTAGGAAGAGAAAGGGGGAATAATGTAACAGATGTAGATTACGTTGCTGAAGATATTTTGAATGCTATGACTAAACAAATATCTAAATCCAGTTATCCTTCCAATGACCTCTATGGAGATGGATTCGCTGGAAAAAAAATATCTGATTTACTAGAAAGCCAAAATCCCTCAATCAATAAAAAGCTTAGTTACTAGTTACAATGAGTCAAACTAAACCCAAAATACTTGTTGTAATACCAGCTAGAGGTGGCTCAAAATCAGTCCCTAGAAAAAATATACGTAACCTAAACGGTAAGCCATTAATTGCATATACTATTGAAGCTGCCAACAAAATAAAAGATAAATTCTATAAAATCATCGTTAGTACAGATGATGAAGAAATATCCGAAATATCTAAAGAGTTTGGTGCTGAAGTTCCATTCATCCGACCCCAAAAACTAGCTGGCGATAAGGTTCCAACATACCCCGTTCTACAACATGCAGTTAGTTTTGTAGAAAATGAGGATTCAGTAAAAATTGACATGGTCATGTTATTGCAACCAACAACTCCGTTTAGAAGTACTGAAGATATATTGAACTGCATTTCCTTAAGCCAACATTCTGATACTGACTCAATAATTAGTGTGGTCCAAGTTTATTCCAATCATCCGATCCTGATGAAGAAAATTGAAAACGGACGACTCACTCATTACGCTATAGAAGAAAAAGAAGGTACTCCTAGACAATTATATAAACCACCTGCCTACATGCGCAATGGAGCTATTTATATTACAAAAAGAGATGTTTTAATTGAAAATAACTCTATATGGGGAACTTCAATCACTCCATATGTAATGCCAGCAGAACGTTCATATAATATCGATGACGAAATAGATTTCTTAACTTCACAAATAATAATGGAAAATGCTCCCAAATCCGATAGTAAATAGCTTATATGTCATTTGAAGGAACTAAAATATGTGCGGTATAGGAGGGATGGTAGGAAATAATTGGAATGAACACCAGCTCACATGCATGCTGGAAATCCAATCACATAGAGGTCCTGACGATAATGGTAAATTTATAGACCCTACCAAGAAAGTGGGGTTAATTCACAATAGATTAAAAATAATAGATCTATCAGATTCTGGCAGACAACCAATGTCCAACACGGATGGGAGTCTATGGATCGTTTTTAATGGCGAAATATACAATTTCGTAGAGCTAAAATCTGAATTGTCAAACTATCGATATAAAACTAAAACCGATACAGAAGTAATTCTAGCTGCTTATGAACGATGGGGGGAGGAATGTGTCGAACATTTCGTTGGGATGTTTTCATTCGCTATATGGGAACCCAAAAAAGATAGAGTGTTTTGTGCCAGAGATAGATTAGGAATAAAACCATTCTATTATACTTTGAATGATGGATGTTTTATATTTTCCTCTGAAATTAAAAGTATATTAGCAACCGGTCATCCAGTCAGGCCTAATATGAATATTTGGTCTCAATACTTGGTTCAAGGCTATTACGAACACAGTACAGACACTTTTTTTGAAAACATAAAATCTCTTGGTGCTGGTATGACATTAGTATTCGAAAATCAAAATATTATTGAAAAATCATATTGGGATTTGTACCAAACAACAAAAGAAGATAGTCACACTTACGAAATCAATAAAACTGAATCATTAAAAGAATTAATTGATGAATCAGTTAAATTGAGACTACGTAGTGATGTTCCCTTAGGAGTAAATTTAAGTGGAGGAATCGATTCAGCTTCTTTAGCAACAACGATGCTAGGTATTTTACCCACAAACTCAGAACTTAATGCTTTCACGGCTTCTTATTCTGAGGCTAAATACGATGAATTACAATTTGCTAGTGAAGTGCTTAAAAATAAAAATATCAATCTCCATACCTCCAGATTGAAAGCCGATGAAGTTGCTGATTTAACTGCGAAATGCATGTGGCACCAAGAAGGTCCATTTGGAGGAATTTCGACTCTTTCTTATTATAAGCTTCACCAACTAGCAAAAGATGAAAAAGTCACAGTACTCCTAGAAGGACAAGGAATAGATGAATTATTTGCAGGATACAGGTATTTTTACCCTGCATATTTATCAGATCTAATGTTGAAAAACAAATCAAATGAACTTAATGCTGAAATCCAAAACAATAACCCAAATATTGCTAACATACTTGCTCAATCAAAAGTTATTGCCCAAGGAGGTAACCCCAATACATACCAGGATGGAACTCAACATCTAAAACTGGAATGTATTTCTCCAAATTTTATTACTGAATATAATAGTGCACCTATATTCCCAAAACCATTCAATACCAATTTAAATAATTTCTTATATAGAGATCTACTATATACAAAGCTACCTAGGGTATTAAGGTTCAACGATCGACTTTCAATGGCACACAGTCGAGAACTAAGGGAACCATTTTTAGATCACAGGCTAGTGGAATTTGCATTTAAATTACCTGCAAAATCTAAAATCCACCAAGGACAGCACAAGTTAATCTTTAGAAAATCTATGGAACCATTTCTTCCAAATTCAATAGTTAATAGTGAAAAAAGACCCGTGGTCACCCCTCAAAGAGAATGGATGAAAACAACAATAAAACCATTTGTTGAAGAAATCATATATTCTCAAGAATTCAAAAACAGAGGGATTTTTGATGTTGCCGAGGTACAGAAATCATTTAAACATTTTTGCCAAGGCCAAGGCAGCAATTCATTTTTCATATGGCAATGGATCAATACTGAAATATGGTTCAGAACATTCGTCGACAATCAAAAACAAAACAATTAATTATAAACATGGCGCCCCAAATCAATACCCAAAATCATTTATCGTTATCGATAACTGAAGGAAGACTAGTTAGAGATTTATTGGATAATAACCTATTAGATTATTTGAATAGCAAAAACTATAAAACCACAGTATATTCAGAAGCATCTAACGTAGCTGATTTCACAGTTAATTTCATAAATCCCAATGTCAACTTCTCTTATCTGTATCCGTGCGGAACAAATACTTCGAGGTCACGAGCTTATTGGATGAGAAGAAGACTAAACAGAGTATTTAATAATCAATTACTGAATGCATATTGTAAATTTGAGGAAAATAT
This sequence comes from uncultured Acidiferrobacteraceae bacterium, assembly GCA_964343365.1. Classification (GTDB taxonomy): domain Bacteria; phylum Pseudomonadota; class Gammaproteobacteria; order Arenicellales; family UBA868; genus CAJXWH01. The sequence goes on along the minus strand of CAYFJI010000005.1, from coordinate 20,905 downwards.
ATTCTATCCCCCTAATCCGTCTTATCTCAACCAATTAAAATCTGATTCTTCTAAAATACTTTTCACTACTAATGCACATTTAGCTAATGAACGAGAACTAATAACTGCAGCTCATAAATTAAATATCCCAACAATTGGATTTATCAAAAGTTGGGATAATATTCATAAAGGTATACATAGTAGAACTAACAAGGTTGCTGTGTGGAATAATATAAACAAACAAGAATTAGTGGAAATTGAAAAATATAAACCAGAGGATATATACGTAACAGGCCCCCCCCAATTCGACCAATATTTCAAAGATGATGTTATATTTAACAAAATAGAATATCTCGAGAACTTAGGACTTGAAAAAGATCGACCCATAATATTTTTTGCTTCAATAGGCGATTTTGGTTTCAATATTGATGAAAGCTACTGGTTAGATTTACTTATTGAAGAAATAAACCGAGGCAATATCAAAGGTAATCCTCAAATAATATGCAGGCTTCACCCTTGGTCAAAACTTGAATTATTTCAAAAATACGCTTCTATCCCATGGGTTAAAATTTCATACGTCAAAGAATATATACCAGCCTTAAGTTGGTATATGAATAAACAAGACGTGATACTAATGGCAAATATGATAGCCCATTCAGATTTGGTAATCAGCCCTGGTTCAACCGTCTTATTGGAAGCCGCTATTTTTGACCGCCCTACCCTATTCCCAACTTTCCATGACATTCAACCCGAAAGATCTTCGCAATACTTTAACCGGTGGGTTTTAGGAAAACACTTTGATCGGATCAAGAATTTAGATTTAGTTCCAATCATCGATCAATCAAATATGTTTTCTACACTAATAAATAAAGGCTTGAAAGAACCTGAGTGGTATTCTGAGCAACGCAAACAACTAGTAAATGACTACATAAAATTCACAGACGGAAATTCAACAAAAAGACTAGCTGAAATTGTGGTAAACATAGCAGAATCCCACTAAATTACATATATGAAATATTCAAATATAATTTTAAGTGCCGGTCCAATAAATACAAATTTAATGCCTGTATCGGCTAATTTATCACAGGGAATGATCCCTATAAATGGCAAACCGGTCATTGCATGGATAATTGACGATCTCATATCAAAAAATCTTGAAGACATTAATGTAGTAGTAAATAACCTTGACACTCACTTAATCGAATTTTTGGAGAGATCCTACTGTAACAGGATTGATTTAAAAATATTAAAAATTGCCAATGAAGATTCTATTATCAATTCATTAGTGTATGGGCTACAACAAACAAGTCCAACAAAATGTGTACGGATTATCCTAGGAGATACCCTGATTCATGATTCTTTCGAATTTGATATAGACATGGTTTATATAGCTGAAGTAAATGAAACGAAAAGATGGTGTATAGCAAAACTCGATTCGGATTGTTATGTGACTGATTATGTTGACAAGGGCGAAGAATTATACGCTACTGGCCTTGCCTTAGCAGGATACTACCACTTCACAAATAGCCCACATCTACTAAAATGTGCATTAACTGCAATTGACAACAACGAAGCTGAACTTAGTGCTGTCTTAACAAAATACTCAAAACATCATCCGATAAAAGGTGTAAAAACTAACACTTGGCACGATTTTGGTCATGTCGACAATTTGGCTAAATCACGACGGGACCTTTTGCAACCGAGGCATTTCAACTCGCTGGAAATCAATCCTGTGTTAAATACAATAACAAAAACCAGTTTAGACCAAAACACTTTAAAAAATGAATTGAACTGGTATTTAAACCTTCCAGAAGACCTTAAAATATTAGCACCTAGGTTGATTAACTTTTCAGATGACTGGCACCAAACAACAATAGTTCAGGAATATTATGGTTATCCAACTTTGGCGGAACTATATGTTTATGCCCAAATACAACCTGATTCTTGGCTATCCACATTAAAATACGTATTAAATATACATAATGAATTTTCAAAATATTCAGGGGAGTTTGACATATCAGATGTCAGATACATGTATAAAGATAAAACACTTGATAGAATCGAAACCCTTTCAAAACAATCTAGTTTTTGGAATGAATTGCTATCGAGTAAAGAAATAGTTGTAAACGGGAAATCATTGAAAAACTTACCTTATTTGACATCTACAATTGAGAAAAAGGTTGAACGCTTAATTAGACGTACTGACATACAAATAATCCATGGCGATTTTTGCTTTTCAAATATTTTGTACGATTTGACCCACCAAATCATCAGATTAATCGATCCCAGAGGGGCTTTCGGTAAACAAAGCATATATGGAGATCCTAGATACGACTTAGCTAAACTTAGGCATAGTGTATCAGGATTATATGATTTCGTTTTGGCAAATATGTTTAAAATCGATATCAACAAAAGGGAATTTAATTTAGAGATTTATACCAATAAGTCAATTCCTCAAATTCAAAGAGAGTTTGATAACCTGCTTATCGACCGTGGGCATGATTTAAACGATTTAATATTTATTCAAGGATTAATATTTATTTCACTAACCCCGTTACATGAAGAAAATTTTGAGAGACAGTTGATGCTTTATTTAACTGGGATCGAAACGCTAAACCAAGTAATATAATTCACGATTATCAATATATGAAAATCATTATACCAATGGCCGGGCTTGGATCAAGGTTCACAACAAAAAACATATACGTTCCAAAACCTCTAGTCGAAGTTGCTGGAAAATATATGATTGAGTGGGCTCTGAAGAATATTGATCGACTAAGTTATAGTGAATTAATTTTTATCATTTTAAAAGAGCACGACAATAAATTTAAATTAAGATCCAAATTGATAAATTTAAGGGTTCCAAAATCAAAGGTACTAGTATTAGACGAAGTTACTGAAGGGCAATTACAAACCGTCTTAACGGCACAAGAGTCATTAAAAACTGACGAAGATTTACTAATCTCTCCAACAGACACATATGTTTTAAGCAACGTAAAAGAAAGTATAGAAAAAAAATCTTCTCATTGTTCTGGGATAATATCTGTAATAAATAAAGCGGGAAACCAGTGGAGCTTTGCTAAAACTGATAAATTGGGCAGAGTTACATTAGTGGCAGAAAAACAAAGAATATCTCCCCTTGCAAGTACTGGCATCTATTATTTCACTAACTCTAATAAATTCCTTGCTCTATCAAATAAAATTATTTCTTCGAAAGAAAAAACACGCGGTGAATTCTATGTAATCCCTGTTTACCAAAAATACATTGACGAAGGTCATGTTATAAATATAAATGTTGCAGAACAAATGTGGGACCTAGGAACTCCGGAATCTGCTTCAAGTTTTGAAAGATACTTTTCAAATAAGGAAAACGGCTAATCAGTTTTATAGAGTAATACCAAAAGGTATTATAAAATACTAAATGAATTTACCGATTAACATTCAATAAAATGGTAAATAAGAACGAAATGACTAACAAACCACCAAGTTTTTCAATATGCATACCTAATTTCAACTATGGCAAATATATTGGGCACACAATTAAAAGTGTTCTAGAACAAACCTACCAGAATTTTGAAATCATTGTTGTGGACAATGCTTCTACCGATAACTCTATCGAAATCGTTAAATCTTTTAACGATTCAAGGGTTAAACTATATAAAAACAATTATAATATTGGTTTCGCTCCTAATCTTCAAAAAACTACCTCCCTTGCCAAAAATGAATTTATAAACTTGCTGTCTTCAGATGATCAAATGAAGCCAAATGCTTTGGAAACTTATGCTTCAATAATAGAAGAAAATGCCGAATCCAGAAAATCATTGCTACTATTATCAGATTATGAATCGTTTGATGACAATGACAATATTACTGCAACCATAAACAAATCTGATTCATCGTTTGGGCGTGTAAAAACTTTACCTCCTAATAAAATCACAGCCCCAAAGACTTATACCAAATACACTGGGACAGATGTTTTAAAAGATGGGCTATCAAGGTTGGACACAATAGGAGGGTTTTTAACAATAGCATATTCCAGAGAATTATGGCTAGCAATAGAAGGATACAACAGTATCCGTACAATCGGTCCAGACACGCATTTCATATTAAAACTATTGACTCAAAATCCAACAGTTATTCATACAAGCCAGATACTATTTCGCTATAGAGATCAATTATCGGATAATAGATCAGCTATATTAAATAATGTTCGTCTTCAAATAGATCAATATTTAAACGTACTGGAATTTGGAAATGAAAATATATCAAAAGCAACTGGGTTAAGGAAAGATGATCTAGTAACAGTATTTATTAAAAAGTATTGTTTGGATAAATCTCTACAAAGCTTGAGTCGCGGAAATTATTCATTAGGGTTCAAGATATTTACTTTCGCTTTATCTACCTACCCTTTAAAAACGTTTTCCAATATGAAAACATACTTTGTTATATTGTTGCTAGCATTAGGGCCTTTTTCAAAAATTATTTCTTCCCCATTAAAACTATTATATTTATTTTTGAGAAGTAAAAAAAATGAATAGCTCGAAAATAAAAATATTATACATACTGAACTCATCTTCCGGAGGAGCTACACAAGGCATTATAGAACTGGTTAAACAAATTGATAAAAATAAGTTTGAAATATATTTCGTAACTCCCGATTATCCAAATAACCACCAACAATCCATTTTCGATTCAATCACAAAAGATCACAAGGTTATTCAAATGGGTTGGTGGAATAAAGATGTTACAAAACCAATATTAAAACGCATATTAAGTGGAATTTCGATCAATATAAAAACACTCCTAGGCTTTAAACCCATTATCTCTATCGCGAATCAAATAAAAACCTGGAATATCGACGTTGTGCATACCAGTACTTCATTAACGATTGCAGGAGCTCTAGCCGCAAAGTTAACTCGCAAACCTCACATATGGCATATTAGAGAACCTATAGGAAGTAAGGGCTTGTTTAAATTTTGGCTTCCAGACGCGATATTGCCACATATATTCAAATATCTCTCATACTATATTGTTCCGATGAGCAAATATGTAGGAAATTTGTTTATTGAACATCCCTTCAAAAATTCATCCGACAAAATTACAGTGATTTATGATGGAATAGATATCACAGAATTTGAAAAAGAATACCGCCATAACGAATTAAGATTAAAGTTAGGAGTACAACCTGATAAATTATTAATAGGAATGGTAGGAAGTTTATCTAGTCCATGGAAAAGGCATGATTTATTTATAAAAACAGCTGCTATTCTTGCAAAAAAGTATGACAACATACAATTTATAATTTTCGGGCATCAACCCAAAACGTCAGCTAAATTACACAATCAAGGTACACTTTATTTGAATAATTTAAAAGTCCTTTCCAATAATCTAGAACTTGATGACAAATTAATCTGGGGAGGGTTTATTAACAACATACCTTTAATAATGTCTTGTCTAGATATTTTAGTACATACATGTCATACAGAAGGTTTTGGTAGAATTGCAATTGAAGCAATGGCAGCAGGTAAACCAGTAGTAGGACCAAATCAGGGTGGAATATCAGAATCTGTAGTAAATGAAACTACTGGGATTTTGGTGGACCCAAAACAAATTAAACAATTCGCCGAAGCTACAGAAAGGTTGGTAATTTCTTCAGAACTACGTCAACGTTTCGGTAATAATGGGAAAATAAGAGCAGTAAATAAATTTTCAATAGAACACCATACAATGGAAATAACAAATTTGTACAAAAACATCATCGCTTCCAACAACAAATGAATAAACCATCTGCCACATCAATCTTTCCACCTACCATATTAATAATTGCTCTTTTTGCAAGTGCGTTTTTCTACGGGGTTGCAGCTTTTAACAACGATATTTTTCAATCAAACTCTCTGATAGAACTTATCTTATCTTTTATGGTGTTAATATCAACTACGTTAATAATATTTCACAGACCCATATGGGGGATTTCAATTATTGTATTATTCCTACCACTAAAATCCCTTTGGCCTGAGTTTTCAAATGAAATATTTTCAGGAATACCCTTAGTAACCTCATTTATTGTAATAATCGGCTCTTTAACAACAGCTTCGACAATAGTGCATATTATTGATAACAAAATCCCTAAGCCAAAAATTACTTGGCAACATTTCTTTGCTATGCTTTTTGTTTTATGGATAGGCTTCAGTCATTTTGGTTCAATAACTGAATATGTTGGAGGAAGAATATGGTTTTGGACTTATTTACAACTACTGGGGTTAATGATAATTGGCACTGTACTCATTACATCAGCAAAATCAGCTAAAGTTTTTGGATATTCGATAATTGTAGGAACTTTAATTTCGGTTATTGGTGGAACTCTTACGGGTGGGTTCGAAATATCTGATCAAGCCACTTTCAAAGTTAGACTTGCTGGGCTACACGGTAATCCAAACGAATTTGCAATAATGTGCATAATGTCGCTTATATGCTTAAACTATTTTATTCCTTCAGTAAATAATAGATTCTTAAGAATACTTATGTTTAGTGCAATACCAGTTATGTTTTTCGGGCTAGCTTTTTCGATATCTAGAACAGGTTTAATAGCTGCAATAATGGTGGCGGCAATCATGTTGTTTTTAAAATTTAGAATTAAGGTCAGTAACATATTAGTAAAATCAACTCCTATAGCTCTGTTTGTAATCGGTTTTATAATATTGATATCAGTTCTCCCATCTCAATACCGTGATTTATGGTTTGGATCAATACAAAGAGAAATTTCAAATCGAACTGGAACTACAGAGGTAAGATTAGAAATATGGAAAATTTCGATTGATACCATTAAAGAAAATCCTATAACAGGAATTGGTGTTGGGAGATTTAAATCCTTTGCCGAAAACAAATGGACGTTGGATCAAGATTATCGTCAAAGAGCTGTACACAATACATATTTAGGTGTTTTGACTGAGATGGGTGTGGTTGGGTTTATATTGTTTTTAATTTTTAATATCGCGATTTTATATGGGTTGATTTCTTACAGCAGAAATAAAGGTCTAGCAACCGGGAATGAAAACATATCATACATGTTTTTCCTTGTTCTTATAGTATGGGCTATATTTGGTCTATTCGGCAATGGGGAATATGCGAAAGTCTTATGGCTAACTAATGGCGCATCTCTAGGAATAATAAATGCACCCCCATTTAGAACTGTAAACTTAAACAGTTAACCTCTCTTTTCCTCACCCATTACATATTATGAAAAATAAAATAGTATATATAATTGGACAATTATCAGTTGGGGGGTCCGAAAAATATGTCGTAAGTCTGGTCAAGCATATAGACAAAAAACAATTTAGGCCAACAATAATATGTTTGTCACAAACTTTAGAACTATCTAATGAATTGTCAAAAATCGACTGCGATTTACATGTAATAAATTATCCATCTTTCAACAAAATAAGAACCATATTATCTCTGGGTATAAAGCTAAAAAAAATTAACCCTGATATAGTCCATACAGTAGGTAGATCTTGGTATTACACTATACCTGCATGTTATTTGGCAGGAATAGGAAATCTTATCATCAGTTCAAGAAGTATTCCTCCATGGAAAAAATGGTATCATCGCATCGTAGATAGATTATTACTTAAAAAAGTAAAATTGGCTATGTTTAACTCTTATCAGGGTAGAAAAGCTACTTGGTTGGATCTAGGCTTACCCAAAAGTAAAAGCTTAGTTATTCACAGTGCTATAGATTTAGAAAAGTTTGATGAAGAACAAAGACTAAACCTTACTACTCCCATAAGTTTTTTGCCAACTAAAAATGCAATCTCTCCTATCATCTGTATAGTCGCGAATTTAACACCAACCAAATCATTAGATACTGCAATAATGGCACAAAAATTATTAACAGAAACCTATCCCGATTCACAACTTTGGATAATTGGTAAAGGCAGATCAGAGTCCCAATTAAAAATGTTAGTATCTCAGTTAAATATCGAAGATAATGTCCAATTCTTAGGTAGAAGGATAGAAATACCCAAAATTTTAAAGCTTGTTGACATTGGGCTACTAACTTCAATTAGCGAAGGTTCATCAAATTCATTGTTAGAATATATGGCTGCAAGTCTACCGATAATTGCGACCAAGGTTGGAGGAACACCCGAAATAATTGACCATAATACCGGAATCTTAGTTCCACCAAAATCTCCAGAAAGCGTTTTCCAAGCCATAATCAAATTATCCGAAAATCCTAAATTGCAAAGTGAATTGGGTAATGCAGCAAGAAAAAGAGTTGAAAAACAATTTTCGTTGTATCAAATGATAGACGATACAGTAAAGGGATATCGCTCAATAATTTAATATATCAAAATGTGTGGAATCAGCGGAATATTACAATTAAATAATCAATCCTTAGTATTGCGCAACAAAAATGCTCTATTAGACATGTCTAATCAACTTATACACAGAGGCCCAGATGATTTTGGAGATTTATCATTAGGACCGATTAACATCGGATTCCGACGCCTAAGCATAATAGACATATGCGGTGGCCACCAACCAATTCATAATGAAAACAAAACAATCTGGGTTTTTTGCAACGGTGAAATTTATAACTACCCGCAATTAAAAGACACTTTAAAGTCAAAAGGTCATGTTTTTAAAACCTCAAGCGACAGTGAAAGTATTGTTCACGCCTATGAAGAATACGGGTTAGATTTCGTCCACCATCTTAATGGGATGTTCGCTATAGCGATTTGGGATAATAACAAAAAACAACTAATTTTAGCTAGAGATAGAATCGGTCAAAAACCATTACTTTACAGCAAAAGCAACAATCAATTAGCATTTTCCTCAGAATTAAAAAGTTTAATTAAGTGGGAAAATATGAGTACTGAAATAGATTATGAATCAATTGATATGTATTTAAAATTAAATTATGTGCCAGAACCCCAAACAATATTTAAAAATACGTTTAAATTATTACCAGGGCATATGCTTATAGCTAATTCACTCACCGGAAAAACCCAAATAAAACAATATTGGAAATTTAACATAAATCGAAATACTTCTATCAATTTTGAAGACACCAAAGCAATCTTAGAATCAAAAATTAAAAAAGCTGTAAAATTAAGACTAATGAGTGACGTTCCTCTAGGAACATTTCTAAGTGGTGGCTTAGATAGTAGTGTAATTGCTGGATCAGCTTCAGAAAACTATGCACCGCATGAGATGTTGACATTCACTATGGGGTTTGAAAATTCATATTATGATGAGACAAGTGATGCCCGCCTAGTGGCTAATCGTTTCAAAACCAATCATATTGAAGAAAAAGCCAAGGCAATTACACCCGATGAATTAAACAAAATTGTTTGGAATTTAGACGAACCATTTGCTGATTCTTCTGCAATACCGACATATCTTATATGCAAAGCAGCGAAACAACACGTGACAGTAGCTCTATCAGGAGATGGTGGGGACGAACTATTTGGGGGATACAAAAGATATCGTAATTTAAAATTGATTAATTTATTGGATTCGATTCCTAATTCAACCAAATATGTGCTACTGAAACTCATTGAATCAAGTAGGATACACAAACCTAATTCTTATATCAATGAAGGTCAAATCAACCGACTTTACAGAGCACTACAAATAAGTAACACTCCACATCAATATAGAGGGGTAATCAGGGGGCAAGTCTTCACACAAGTTCAAATTAATAATTTGATTAGCCATCAAATGGAACTCAAATTTGAAAGGAAAAGTAACCCTGCCTACAAATTAAATATACATGACAATATAGATGCCTATGATGCGCTTGACAAGCTTATGTATGTGGACACGATCAATTACCTTCCGGGAGACATCCTTACAAAAGTAGATAGAATGTCAATGGCAAACAGCTTAGAAGTCAGAAGTCCTTTCTTAGATTATGAGCTCATTGAATATGTATCCACTATACCTAATGAATTTAAAATATATAATGGAAAGCAAAAACACATATTAAAAGAAACGTTCAAAAATATTCTTCCAAAAGAAATATTAAATAAACCAAAACATGGATTTTCTGCGCCAATATCTCAATGGATACTCAATACTGATTTAAAGGAGTTCGCTTTAGATTGTCTATCTGAAAATTCAATAAATAATAGAGGGTTGCTGGATTACAGAGAAGTAGCTAAATTAAGTTCGTTAGCCATTCAAGGGTCATCCTCAAACATTAACAATACAATTTCTATATGGACTAAAATGTGGAACCTTTTATTGCTAGAAATTTGGTTCCGACAATTCAAAATATCGATCTGAAATGAAAGTCTTGATGCTAACAACAGGTTGGCCTAACCCCAAAAATCCTAATTCATCTCCGTTTATATACCGACAATACGAATTTTTAAAAAAGCATGGGATCGAAGTTGATGTATTTCACTTACAAAGCAACCATAATCCTATTAACTATTTAATCGGATGGATAAAAGTCAGAAAGCTTATTTGGGATAATTCTTACGACGTAGTTCATGCTCAATGGGGCCACAGTGCTACATTAGCAATTCCTACAAAATTACCTCTTGTCATAACTTTTAGGGGAATGGACCTAGAAGGTATTGTTAACAAAAACGGTAACTATTCAATATATGGAAAATTATTGATTACTGTTTCTAAATTTGCTTCAAAATTTGCTGATGAGATTGTAGTGGTATCAAAAAGTTTGGGAGATAAACTCAAAAACACAAACTATAAAATACTGCCGTCAGGCATAGATTTAAATCTATTCAAACCATTAGACAAATTAGACTGTAGAAAAAAGCTTGGATTACCTTACAATAAAAAAATTATTTTATTTACCGCATCACCTGATCATCCAAGAAAAAGATTTCATCTCGCCAAACAAGCGGTCGAAATTCTTAAAAACAAATTCGAGTGTGAACTCGTAATATGTACAAACCAAACCCATGAAAATGTCGTTTTATTCATGAACGCAGCTGACTGTTTGATTTTAACTTCTGCAGCAGAAGGTTCTCCTAATGTTATAAAAGAAGCTTTAGCATGTAATTTATCTATCGTTTCAACGCGAGTAGGCGACGTAGAAGAACGTAAGGGTTCTTTAAATCATTTTGAGATTTGCGATTCTACTCCTGAAAAAATATCTGATGCTTTATCAAAGATTTTATCAACTAAAACAGAAAATAATAACAGAGAGTCTGTACGAGAATTAAGCGAGGATATAATTACTAGTCAATTAATTGAAATTTACAATAAAGCAACAAATGGAAACTCAAGAAATATGAATAAATCTCGGTAGCATCACATTATGTTTATACCAAAACGTATAGAAATATATACTTAAAGATGCCATGGATCAATTAGAACCCCTAAATTTCAGAAGCGCAGGACCTGAAGATATCTATGCTTTAAGTTTATTACACCAAAAAACGTTGAAAAACTCGCTTGGCGCATCAATCGGTATCCGCTACAGTAAAGCTTTTTTCAAATGGTTTGTAACTAACAAAAACACGGTAACTTTAGTTTGTTGCAATTCCAAACAAATTATCGGCTATGTGATAGGAGGACCGGAAGGATACTCCAATAATCTTACCAAATCAATACTGCCAGAAATAATATCAGGGCTTATATTGCATCCGAAATCTTTATTACATCCCAATTTTTTGAGCCTGCTAAAAAGTCGAATCAAGAACTTATTTGAAATAAACCTTAACTTATTCAATTCAAATAAAACTTCCACTTGCACCAATAAAAAAAATACAACTTTCGTTTTAGTAGGTATAGGAGTAGATCAGGAATTTAGAGGAAACCAAATAGGATTTCAAATTTTACAAGAATATGAAAAACTAGTTTGGGAGCTAAATTACACTAAAATACGCTTAACTGTATATAAGTCTAACTACACAGCAATAAGATTATATAAAAAATCCAACTGGTCTTTATCTAACCAAGATGGCAATAAATTAACCTACTTAAAAAAATATCAGGATAATAACGGAGGTTGACTTGAAAATACTAATTTGGGGTATGGGATATGTTGGAATCGTTACAGCAGCGTGCCTATCCAAACTGGGACATACAGTTACAGGTATTGAACCAAACTTAGAAAAAGTACAAATGTTGAATAACGGAACCCCTCCAATTCTAGAACCTCAATTGGGGGAAATGTTAAAGAATTCGATTGAAACCAACCGTCTAAAAACAGTGCAAGAATATAACAAATTGGAAACTGACTACGATGTTTCTTTTATATGCGTTGGAACTCCTATACAAAATAATGGTGAAATGTCGTTAACCCATTTGATACAAGTAACTAATTCTATAGGGAAATATATAAACCAAACCTCCAAGTATCATTTAGTTGTAATAAGAAGCACTGTTAACCCAGGAACAGCAAAAAATATCGTCCTACCAATTTTGCAAAATTTGACGGGTAATAAATTTGGAAAGAAATTTGGTGTCGCTTCGAATCCAGAATTTCTACGAGAAACTACAGCAGTATCCGATTTTCTGAACCCTCAATACACAATTATTGGAGGTTTAGATAGTAAATCTTCAGAAACTCTGTCAACTTTATATCACGAATTAAACGGTCCCAAACATATTTTAACCTCGAGTGAATCCGAAATGTTGAAATTATCATCCAATGCATTTCATGCTTTGAAAGTTGGTTTTGCAAATGAGATAGATAGATATTCTGAACAACTGGGGATTGATTCGCATAAAGTAATGGAAATATTCACCGAAGATAAAAAGTTAAATATATCCAAATCATATCTTAAACCCGGATTTGCATTTGGGGGATCATGTTTACCTAAAGACCTACAATCATTAACGGCTCAATCCCAAAAATTAGGAATCGATTTACCAATACTTAAAGGTACACTAACCAGCAACAACCTACATATAAAACATGCAGCATCAAAAATACTATCTTATAACCCAAAAAGCATAGGAATCTTGGGATTAGGATTTAAACCAAACAGTGATGACGTGCGCGAAAGTCCATCAGTACATTTGATTCAAAAATTAAAGCTTAGTTGCAAAAACATCTCCTTTTATGATCCAGATATAAACATCAAAACCATGCTAGGTAGTAACTTAGAATATCTGAATCGTCAAATACCCGATATATCATCTATGAACTGCGATGATATAGATGATTTAATACAAAAATCCTCACTAATTGTCATAACCCAATCGCGAGTAAAATTTTCGGAAATTTACCCCAAAATACCTAAAGAGAAAATAATTGTAGACCTTGTTAAATTGAAAAAGGACTGAGAATTCACTAATGGAACAAAATCATCCCAAACATTGGCTAATACTCACACAATATTTCCCTCCGGAAATAGGAGCACCTCAAATCAGATTAGCATCAATGATAGAAAACCTAAAAAAACACAATATTAAACCCACAGTGTTAACCGCCATGCCAAATTACCCAAAAGGCAAGTTGTTTAAAGGATATAAAAATAAACTCTTAATAAATGAAAAATACAATGATATATCAGTGAAAAGAACTTGGATATATGCGGCTACTGGTAAATCAGCTATACCAAGATTAGCAAACTATTTGAGTTTCACGCTAACTGCAGCCTTAGCTGCGTTAACTGGACCAAAACCGGAAGTTATTTTCCTTGAATCTCAACCATTAAGTTTAGGTATAGTAGCCTTATTAATGAAATGGATAAGAAACGTCCCCTACATCTACAACATACCTGACTTACAAATAGAAGTGGCTAAACAAATGAACTTTATGGGTAATAAGCTATTTTTGAAATTATCTCATAGTTTAGAAACTTATCTAATGAAAAACTCTTGGAAAATATCAACGGTAACAGAAGCATTTATGGAGCACATAAATAAAGCTAATGGTATTGAAATGGATAAAATAACATTCTTACCAAACGGAGCAGATACCAATTTCTTAAAACCTTTACCACCTAATGAAGATCTTTTGTCAAAATGGGATATCAAAAATAAAAAAATATTTCTTTATGTCGGTACACATGCTTTTTATCACGGGTTGGATGTAATAGTTGAAACGGCATCTTTATTAAAAAATAATGAGGAAATATTATTCCTTATGATAGGTGATGGTCCAGAACGAAAAAGAATCATAAAAAAGGCTGACACTTTAAAATTAAATAACATGAAATTCGAACAATCTCCATACAACGAGATGGCTGAATTATATTCAATAGCATATGCATCAATAGCATGTTTAAAAAATATAAACGTTGCCACCCAAATGAGACTGTCAAAAATCTTTCCTTCACTAAGCTGTGAGGTTCCGGTCATATACGCAGGAAAAGGAGAAGCAGCGACTATTATAGACACTAATAAATGTGGTTTAACTGTTGAACCCGAAAAACCCAATGAGCTTGCCAAAGCTATACTCTCACTATCTGAAAATGAAAAATATAAGAACGAATTAGGTAAAGCTGGTCGCAGGATGGTTGAAAAATCATACAGTTGGGAAACAATAATAAATAACTGGATAAAGCAACTCAATTAAACCAAGTAACACAAAATCACCTACCATAATCGACTCATATGCATATAAATCCAACAAATAAATTTAATATTAGAAATGATTTTTTACCGTTTCACCAACCGCTCATCGAAGATGAAGAAATTGACGCCGTGGTGTCAACTCTAAAATCCGGTTGGTTAAGTACAGGACCAAAGGTACACGAATTTGAAAAATCAATGTCTGAATACCTAGGCATTCCTCACTGTATAGCCTTGAATTCTGGTACAGCCGCTTTGCATTTGGCATTGAAAGCAATTGGGTTAAAAGAAAATGATGAAGTCCTAATCCCTACTAATACCTTCACATCCACCGGAGAAGTAGTTACATATTTCAACGCTAAACCTGTGCTAGTAGATTGCACCATAGAAAATTCTAATATTGATGTTAATCAAATTGAGTCCAAAATCACTAAAAACACAAAAGCCATAATGCCCGTGCATTTTGGTGGCAACCCGTGTGAAATGGATATAATCCAAAATATATGTAAAAAACATGATTTAAGGTTGATTGAAGATGCTGCACATGCATTGACATCCAAATTCCAAAACAATCTTATTGGTACAGTTGGAGACATAACATGCTTCAGTTTTTACGCTACTAAAAACATAACTACTGGCGAAGGTGGAATGGCTGTTACATCTAACCCCCAATATGCGGAAACAATACGCAAATTAAGTTTACATGGAATAACCATTGATGCATGGAACCGTTACGCTAAAAAAGGTTCTTGGTTTTATGAGGTATCTGACGCAGGATTTAAATATAATATGAGCGATATTTTGGCATCAATCGGTATAGTTCAAATAAAAAAAGCTGAATTAATGTTACAAAAACGAACTAATATAGCAAAAATCTACACAAATCAACTTTCTAATATATCAGCCATCAATTTACCTATAACTAAACCTGAAAATCGAAATGCGTGGCACTTATATGTTATACAAATAAAAACAGAAAAATTAAAAATAAATAGAGACGCATTTATTGATAAATTAAAGGAATACAACATTGGCACAAGTGTTCATTTTATACCACTACATAGACATCCATATTATAAGAATAAGTTCGGGTATTCTCCCAAAGAATTCCCAAATTCCGAATCAATTTACAAGAATTCAATTTCTCTTCCAATTTACCCTAAAATGACCGCGTCCGATGTGGATTACGTAATAGAAGCAATTAAACACCTTGTATCGACCTACAAAAAATAAGATATGTTTAAAAGACTATTCGACCTTTTGTTATCAATAGTAGCCCTGTTAATCACGATACCATTTTATCCTTTAATTGCATTAGCTATAAAATTCGACAGTGAAGGTCCAATATTTTACAAGCAAGCTAGAGTAGGTCATAATTGTTCCATTTTTAACATAATTAAATTTAGAACTATGTTGAGTGAACATAATTTCAATAGTGAAATCACCATACATAATGACCCTCGAGTTACCACTTCTGGAAAATTCTTAAGGCGTTATAAAATAGATGAATGGCCCACGATATTGAATGTGATTAAATCTGATATGAGTTTTGTAGGACCGCGACCAGAAGCTCCAAAATATGTCGCTTTATATACTGAAGACCAGAAGAAAGTACTCTCTGTAAAGCCAGGCATAACAGACCCTGCAACAATCGCTTACAATAATGAAGCGACTTTGCTCTCCAACAAACATGATTCAGAAGATGTATATATTAATAATATTATGCCTAGGAAACTAGTTCTTAATTCTAAATACATTGAAACACAAACTTTAATTACTGATGCTAAAATAATACTGAAAACAATTTTATTAGTTATAAAATCCTTAAAAAAATAACGTTTACAGACAATTAATGAATATTAATCACATACTTATCAAAAATCGAATACCAATCGTTTTTATTTTGCAGGTACTGACGATATTTACGGCTCAAATTTCAAGCTTATTTGTGGCTAATTACGAAAATATATCATCTATTTATAAAACACATATAATCATAACGGTTATTTCTGTTTTAGCATTCAGAGGGTTAATGCTTTATTTCTATAAACTGCATCATGGATTATGGAGGTATACCAACTCTAACGACATCGTAAAAATATTAAAATCCACTACATTAGGTTCTTTGTTATATGCAATATTGATTTTTGGTTTATCTTATTCTAGCGAATTAGGGATCGTTATAATTCTCGATTGGGTTTTTATATTATTTTTCCTAACAGGCATTAGATTCATGTCACGGTTAATCAGAGATAACACTATTAATACAATTAAGCCCAATAGACATTCAAATAATACAAAAAATTTATTAATTGTTGGAGCTGGCGACGCTGGAATCAATCTTTTAAGGAACGTAAACGAAAACAAAAACGTTAACTACCTCCCAGTTGCTTTCGCAGATGATGATGAAACCAAAATAGGTTCATTTGTTCAAGGCATCCCAATAACCGGCAAAATCAGCAACTTAGACTCAATAATATCTAGATTTAATATTCAATCAGCTGTTTTAGCAATGCCATCAGCTACTGCAAAGCAGAAATCTAACGCGATTAACATACTAAGGAAGTCAGGTATAGACTTCCAAATTTTGCCAAGCACACCAGACGTACTATCCGGGAACGTGAGTACAAATACAATACGCGAAGTAAACCCACTCGATATCTTAGGTAGACCTCCGGCTAAACTAAACACTACTTTGCTCAATGAATTTATCAATAACAAATGTGTTTTGATAACTGGCGCAGGAGGTTCTGTAGGTTCTGATTTAGCAAGGCAGGTATCCAACTATCAGCCTAAAACCTTAATTATTTTAGATCAAATAGAAAATCCATTATTGTTTTTAGAGTCTGAAATAATATCGGAAAACCCAAAAACGAATGTTATTACTCTTATCGCGGATATTACTGACAATATAGATATCGACAGGATATTAGCAACATATCAGCCAAATATATTACTTCATGCTGCTGCACATAAACACGTACCATTTATGGAAACCAATCCGTTAAAAGCAATTAAAAATAATATTGGAGGAACTTTAACGTTAGGAGAATTAGCAATTAAATACAATGTGGAAAAATTTGTTTTCGTTTCGACAGATAAAGCAGCTAACCCTTCAAGTATTATGGGTACTACCAAACGCATAGGTGAATTGATAATAAATCAACTTGACATGATCACAACACAAACCTTATTCGCTTCTGTAAGATTTGGAAACGTATTTGGTAGTAATGCTAGCGTTGTGCCTATATTTAAAAAACAAATTGAATCCGGGGGACCCATAACGGTTACAGACCCAAACGTGACAAGATATTTCATGAGTATACAAGAGGCTTCAGGTTTAATATTACAATCAGGGGCAATAGCTAAAGGGGGTGAAATATTTGTATTAGATATGGGCGCACCAATAAAGATTCTCGACTTAGCAAAAACCATGATATCCATATATGATCTAAATGAAAAAATTGCTATTGAGTTTACGGGCCTCAGACAAGGTGAAAAATTACACGAAATCCTTAATACTGAATTCGAAACCTTAACAAATACGGAATATGACCGTATTTCAAAAATACAAAGTACTAAAGAAAACATTGCAGTTATTGATTCAGTTAATCGTTTACTATCGATGTCAAAAGATTTTTCGAAAACGCAAATAATCGAATCCTTACAAAAAATTGTCCCAAATTATATTCCTATTGAATAATGTTTATAAATTGGCCAATAAATATCATTAAATGCTTCCATTATTAAAAACATTTAAGTAATGTCCATCATTTAACCACCTAATCTAAAAATAGACATGATATTTATCTCACACATCTAGAAACATATAGTTGAATTACAATTATGCAACATACTGTTATTGCGATTAAAACCCACACCATTAAGCTTTTATTACTCTTATTTACATTAGTATTCTGTTGTTTATCCTGCACTCAAAATAACCAAATCAACCAAGAGATTGTTTTATCACGGCTAGATTCAATTAAATATCGAAATAATATTGGTAACGTTGAAATAAATGAACCTAGAATTGCAATCAATCAGATATCTTTTAATTTAATTGGGTCAACTAGACCTACTAAAATCAAAACAAATTTATTAAATGTTAAACGGATAAATACAGAAATAAATTCACAAAGAATTTATCAAGCCCTTGAAATTATCCCCGAACAGAATCTAGGTAATCAGTTCGCATGGATTGATATAAAATTCCAAATTAATTTAACGTGGCTCCAACAAAATAACTTTAACATACAAGATATCCATATTTATCAACTTAATACGCCTCGAAAAATCTATAAAACTAAATTTATAGAAACTAAAAACCAATCCGGATTATACGAAACTTCTTTGCCAGAATTTTCAAAATTTGCTATCGTCATAGGCGATAATCTCTCTGACAATAATTCAATACAAACCCAAACAGTTAACCAAAATTTACTACCTACCAAACCTCAAATCACCTCAACACCGCTAATTGAATACGATAACAAAGCAAATGTACCTCAAAGTAGTAGTACAAACAATATTCTTACAACCCCTAGTAATTCAAATAACAATACGACCACTAACAGTAACCCAAACATAAAGCCCTCTGAAAGCGAGAAGATTAATGGAACAAAACCTTCGACCGATTTAACTCAAGCTAATAGTACGACTAGTAATCTTTACCCAATAAAAAATTCTACTGCTGTAAACCCTGAATTCAATTCTGGAATAAACGTATCAGCATTAAATATTCAAAATCAAGTTACATCCACCGCTACGCCTAAAGCCCAATTCATACCGTTGACTCCAACACCAGGTTTTACCCCTGTTGTTTCTCCTTCTCATCTTTATCCTACACCTACACCTACACTTACACTTACACCTACTCCTACTCCTACTCCTACGCCTACTCCTACCCCTACTCCTACACTTATACATCCACCCACTCCTACTAACTCTCCACTCCCTACTCCAACCGTAACTGCTTGGATATTAATGGGCCCCACATTTACTCCTACCTCTACATCTACTCCACCACCTACTTCCACACCTACTTCTACACCAACTCCTACTCCAACATATACTGCTACACCTACACCTTTACCAGGTAACGAGTCGTACGGTGTTGTCACACATAACGACAAGCCTTATTTTTTACAAAATCTTGGAGTACGATGGTATTTGAATTTCACTTATAATTCAAATCAGATTATCCCTGGAGCGAATAAAGTATTATTTGTAACGACTAAATCAACTTCAAATTTGATACCAGAAGAGGAAATTAAATCGATTATAGATAATGGATATATTAGAGGTTACTGGTATATTGGTGGAGAACCAAATGTCCCATTAACCTATGTCGCACCTGAAGTTTATACTGATATCTTCCATTATTACTATACAACCATAAAAGGATTTGACCCACAAGCTACTATAATCGGGCCTAGCATATTAAATTTTGATTTCCAGTGCTTCGGTTGTGGTGGATACACAACAGGTGAAAATTGGATAAATCAATTCATTAATTCATATGAGAGGAAATATTCAATTAAACCACCTCTTGATGTATTGGCTATCGATATTTATCCAATAGATTGGCAACATACTCCCAATCAAGACCCTAATCAATTAGCTTATTATAAAGGAGAATTTGTAACTCATTCAGATATAGCTATAGACCAAATAAAACAATATAGAAATTTCCTTAGCACCATACCTGAATATCAATCATCACCGATATGGGTAACTGAGATAGCTCTTCACGTTGCATTTGATGGGTGGGATTGGGTCAATAAACAGACAGGGAATTCTTGTACCACTAATGAAGAAATATTGAACGGAGAATGCAAAATCAAACCAGTTGGAAATTATAATTGGGTTTTCATGGCTGATTATTTAATCCAAGTCCTAAATTGGCTAGAAACTAAAGAGGATGCATACAATATAAATAAATGGTTTTTCTTTCACACTTGGCAAGACGTTTATGATCCAAGAAGCGCCGGTGGATACATGGGGCTAACATTTTATAAAAGTGGCAACACTAGTGCAGAATTAACGTGTTTAGGAGAAATATATAAAGCTTATTCTCTAAATGAATCTTCTTCTTATCCAAACATAAACTGTAATTCCAATGGAGATACTATAAACGAATAATTTGCATTAACTATAGTAATCAAAATATATTATTTGGCATTACAAACAATTAATCTATTTGAATTATCTACCAATACTTACACAGTAATCAATATAATCGTCTAATCCTTTCCAAAAATCAATTCTTGGCACAAATCCCATCAATCTTATCAGGTTACTATCAAGAACAAAGCCAGGTATCTCTCCTTGTCTAGATTGTACATTCAATATTTGAGCCGATAGTCGATTGCTAATTTTTTCAGCAATCTCCTTTACAGAATGATAATGATTTGTACCTACA